>CAYYNG010000001.1:0-25402 GCA_964472435.1 uncultured Hyphomonadaceae bacterium
CAATCAAGAAGAAATCAACAAACGGGGCCATTGCGGCGGCCTGTTCATAGTAAGCCTTCCGCACCTCGTCGAAGGCGACCTCGCGAAAGCCCGGATCGTTGACGTTGGGCGAGAGCGACAGGGTCTTGTTGGTCGGGCCGATCGCGCCGAGCACCCCGATCGGTCGGCCGAGCTCGGCTTCCGCGGCGTCGGCGACTTCGCGTGCAAGGCGGGCTCCGGCCGCGGCGATCTCCGAGGCGAGCGGCTCCATTTCGTAATCCGCCATGGCGATGGTGGTGGCGCTGAACGTATTGGTCTCGAAGAGATCGGCGCCGGCGTCGATGTATCGCCGGTGGATGGCTTTGACGACATCCGGTCGTGTTAGGTTCAAAAGGTCGTTGTTCCCCTTGAGGGGTATGCGCCAACCGGCGAACCGGCCGCCCTCGAAGTCCGCCTCGTCAAGCTCGAAGCTTTGGATCTGCGTGCCCATGGCGCCGTCGAGCACGAGTATGCGCTTGGCGGCGGCCGCTTCCAGCGCGGCGAGGCGGTCGTCTCTTCTCATGTCGATTCCCTTAGGCGGCTTTCGCAGCGGACCGCGCCTTTAGGCCCAGAAGGCGGCAGGTCGAAAGCGCAAGCGCCGCGCGGTTCAGCGTGTAGAAGTGAAAATCGGTGACGCCCTCGTCCGAAAGCTTCCGGCAAAGCTCTGCAGCGACGTTCGCCGTCACGAGATCGCGCTGCTCGGGATCGTCGTCGAGCCCGTCATAGAGCGCGTGCAGCCAGTCTGGCAGCTTCGCGCCGCAAAGCCGGGCGATGCGTTTGAGGCCCTTGAAGTTCGGTTGCAGCATGATCCCCGGCACGATGGGCATTGTCACGCCGGCTTCGGCCGCGCGGTCGAGCAGGCGAAAATAATCGTCGGCGTCGAAGAAAAACTGCGTGATCGCCCTATCCGCGCCTGCGTCCTCTTTCGCCTTCAGAAGCGCCATGTCCTCGTCCCAGCCGCGGCTCTCGGGGTGACGTTCGGGATAGGCGGAGACCGAAACCTCGAAACATTTGCCGAGGTCCGGGCGATGGGCGCGAAGGCCGGCGACGAGTTCCGTTGAACTGCGATAACCTTCGGGATGAGGGGTGAAAGCCGCGCCCATGCCTTCGGGCGCATCGCCGCGCAGGGCCACGATGTGTTTCACCCCCGCCTGCCAGTAGTCTTCCGCAACGGCATGGACCTCGTCCTTTGACGCGCCCACGCAGGTCAAGTGGGCGGCGGGGGTGAGGCCGGTCTCGTCGACCATGCGCTTGACCGTGCGGTGCGTGCGGTCCCGCGTCGATCCGCCGGCGCCGTAGGTGACCGAAACAAATAGGGGATCGATCGGCTCAAGCCGGCTGACCGCATCCCACAGCTTTGTCTCGGCCGCGTCGGTTTTGGGGGGGAAGAACTCAAAGGAGACCCGGCGCGTCTCTGCGCCTTCCTCGAATTGGCTGAGCGGGCTCATGCCGCTTTCTCCTTGGCTTTCATTGGTTTTCGCGCGGTCCAGAGGAGGACCGAAAGCCCCGCCCCGCGCTTATCTTTCGGCGGGTCGAACCGCTTCGGCGCGTCAAGCGACACGCCATAGGCCGCCGTCCAGCCGGCAAGCGCGTCGTGGCGCAATCCGAGCCGTCTGTGGCCGTGCTCGGTTCTCAGGAATTCAAGGTCATGCGGCGCGAAATCGACCAGCAGCATCCGGCCCCCCGGGGCCAGGATCCGGCTCGCCTCTTCGATCACCCGTTCGGGATCATCCACATAGTGAAGCACTTGGTGGATCACGACGAGATCGGCGAAATCGTCCGGGTAAGGCGTCGCCGCGACATCGCCGTGGCGGACGCTTGCGTTTCGAACACCCTCGCGCTCCAAATTGGTCCGCGCAACCGTCAGCATTTGGTGGCTGAAGTCCACCCCTTCGGCCGCGTCGACGCGCGCAGAGAAGAGCGTCAGCATCCGGCCTGTGCCGGTGCCGAGATCGACAAGCTGCGCGAAGCGGTTTGGCCCGGCTGCGTCGAGCAGGGCCGCTTCGATGCGCTCCTCCGGATAGTGAAGCGATCTGATTTTGTCCCAATCGGTGGCGACGTTGCTGAAATAGGCCTCGGCCGTTCGGGCGCGCTCGCGCCGGATGCGCTTCAACTGTTCGGCGTCCCGGCCGACGTCCGAATCGTCCCCGAGATGGCGGAAGACGTCGTCCAAGAACGTCCGAGCGCCGGTGTCGGACGCCCAGCGGTAAAACACCCAGGCGCCCTCCGGCAGCCGGTCGACAAGGCCCGCGCCGGCGAGGGTTTTGAGATGGTGCGACAGGCGCGGCTGGCTTTGACCAAGCGCCACGCTGAGTTCGCCGACCGAGAGTTCGCCATTGCGCAGCAAGGTTAGGATCCGCAGCCGCGTTTGTTCGCCGGCCGCGCGCATCCAAGCGATAAGGGTGTCTGCTGGAGCACTCATATCATGATATAAACATGCCTTTATATGTTTGCGCAAGCGGCGAGGCTTGTTGCGATGTGATCACACCCCATCAAGGCCGTGTCAGCGCTGAAAGCTCGTGAGTTGAAGGGCTTCGCCCTCCGATCCATATAGCGCTGGGACGCGCCAGGAGAGATCATATGCGCAAACTTCTCGCCATTGGCGCCGCGGCTTTCGCGCTCGCCGGCTGCGCCTCCAGGCAGGCCGCCCAAGTCGGGGAAGTCTATGACCCCTACGAGGGGCTCAATCGCCGCAGCTACGCCATCAACGAGGCCGTCGATCAGGCGGTGGTCGGCCCCGTCGCTCGGGGGTACGCGCGGATCACGCCGAAAGCGTTTCGGATCGGCTTGGACAACGCCTTCGACAACCTCAATTCGCCTGCGATCTTTGTGAACGATTGGTTGCAGCTTGAGCCCGATCGGGCTGGCGACACTTTGATCAGGTTCGTGTTGAACACCACGATCGGCATTGGCGGCTTCTGGGACGCCGGAGAATATTTCGGCATTGAGAAGCATAGCGAGGATTTCGGCCAAACCTTAGGCAAGTGGGGCGTCGGCGAAGGGCCCTATCTCGTGGTCCCGCTGCTCGGGCCCAGCAATACCCGGGACGCGTTCGGCAGCATCGTCGATATCGCCTTCAATCCGCTCCTTTACATCGAATTCGCCGCCTCCGAGATCTTGGATGACATTTTGCAGCCGAGCCTGGTGTTGGGAAATACGATCAATACGAGAGCCCTTTTAGACGAGCAGTTGGAGACGCTCCGCGATCAGCCAGAGCCCTACGTGGCGCTGCGGCGGGCCTACACGTCTCAACGCCGCGCGGCGATCCGGAACGGCGTTGAAGACCCAGACCCGTTCTCAGATCTGCCCGATTTCGATGATTTCGAGGACGAGGACTTCTAAGGGGAGGCCTGGATGGTGCGAGTTTTGAGGTTTGCGGCGCCGTGGATCGCCGCGGCGGCTATTGCCGCATCGGCCGCCGCAGATGAGCGCAGCGAAGCCTTTGTCGAAGATAACGCCAACGCCGTCCTCAAGGCGTTGAACGATCCCGAGCTCGACGCCGTCGCCCGGTCGGAGGCGTTCGTGGGCTATATGGACGAATTCGCCAACATCCCGCGCATTTCGAGCTTCGTACTGGGGCGGTACGCGCGGCGTTTTTCAGACGAAGACAAGGCCCGGTTTCAAGAAGCCTTCCGCGACTTTTCTCTCGCCGCCTATCGCGCGCAGTTCGATGACCTGCGCGGCGGAGCGCTCGTGGTCGATGGGTCGCGCGACCGGAACGATCGCGACTCCGTCGTTGAGAGCCGGGTGATCGCTCCCGACGGGGAAGAGACGGAGGTCTATTGGCGCGTCCTCGATCGCAATGGCGGCTTCAAGATCTACGATGTCGCCCTCAATCTCGACGGCAACGTGCTCTGGCTTGCGATCGAACAGCGGGCGCAGTTCGTCGCCCTTCTCGACCGGACCAACGGATCCATGGATGCGCTCATCGAAACCCTCGAGGAACGCCGCGCCGAACTTGAGGCGGGCGCAGCGGACGCGCAGGCAGGCTGACGCCTGCGCGCCCGGCCGTGGCTTAAACGAACGGCGGCGGCCCCGACGGGAAGTTTTGAAGCCCCGGCAGGATCTGCATCAGCTCCGTATCGTTGAGGCCGAACCAGCGACCCAAGCTGGCGGCGTATTGTTCGACCGACGTCGTAGGAATGAGCCGGCCATTGCCTGCGTCTTGGGCGTGGTCGAAATCCGAGACCGGCAGATCGCCGAAGATGGTCTGCCCGTCTACGGCCCCGCCGACCACGAAGTGATGCGCGCCCCAGCCATGGTCGGTGCCATCGCCGTTGATGTTCAATGTCCGCCCAAAGTCGGACGCCGTGAAGGTGGTGACGCTATCGCGCACTCCGAGCTCGATTGTCGCGTTGTAAAAGGCCGCGATCGCTTCGGCGATCTGGATCTGCAGCCCGGGCAACCGGCCGGCCTGCCCCGAATGGGTGTCGAAGCCGCCGATGGTGACGAAGAAAACCTGACGGCTGATGCCGAGCTGCGATCTTAGGGCGATCGTCTCGGCCACCGCCGCGAGCTGGCGTCCGAGGCGGGTGTCGGGGAAGGTCGTGGCGACGGGCGCTGTGGTTTCGAGCGCGCTCACATACTGCTCATTGACGTCGACAGAACGCTGGCTGATGGCCGCGATGTCCTGTTCGAAGAGGTTCGAGCGCGCCCCGCTTTGGGCGCGGAAGTGCTCGCGCAGCAGATCTGGCGCGATCTCGGATCGGCGGCCCTCGCCGAGAAGGCGGGACTGTTCAAGCTCGCGAAACGAAGCAGGCCCGCCCAATTGATTGCGATATTGTTGGGCGATCTCGCCTGCTAGGAACACGTCTGTGCTGCCGGTGGCGACCGCAGTAAAGGCTGGCGTTGCATTTGCGTTCGCTAAAATCGCGCGATCGGCGAACTGTCCGCCCCAGCCGATCCGTGCGCCTTCGGGCGACAAAGCCATCCATGTCGATTGCTGGTCGTTATGCGAGAAGAGGCGCGGCGGAAGGGAAACCGACCGCTCGCGGAATTGGGTCTGCGTCGTCGGCTCCACAAGCGGTCCGACATTTCCCACGATCGCGGCCGCGCCGCTTTCAAAGAGCGCGTGGAGCTGGCCAAGCTCTGGCGGTAGGGCGAACCGGCGTGAGCCGAACGCCGCGCCGTTCACCGGGTTCAATTCGAGGAGCAGGTTTCGCTCGCGCGTCGGCGTGTCGTCGACGAGATCCTCCCGGATTTCCGCATAGCGATTATAGGATGCGGTATCGAAGGGAATGATCGTGTCGTGATTGTCGAGGCCGCCTTTGAGAAAGACGCAGACCAACGCTTTGTAGCCGGTCACGTCGATCGCGTGCGCGGCGAAGTTAGAGAGCGTCGCGGCGATGCCGCCGCTGGCGAGCAGTGGAAGAGCGCCGGCGCCTCTGAGGAAGTTTCTGCGGGACGTGGTCATGGTGCGAAATCCTCTTCTGCTCAACGCTGTACTAAGTATTCGGGCGCCGTCATCACCATAAGGATGGCGATGTGGACGCGATCTTCGAGCGCATCCGCCGCCTCCTCTTCGTCGTCGGCGGAGATCGGAATCTCGTTGAGAACGGCGATGATGCGGTCCTGGGTTTCGGTGTGGAGCCGACCGGCCGCAAGCAGCAGGTTGAGGCGGTCGACGAGCGACGCTGGATCGCCGGCGAGTGCAAGCTCCTCCCGATAATCGGGTTCGTAGCTGTCGCGCGGCCCGTCATTGTCCGGGGTGTCGTCGCGAATAAACCGGCTCATGAAGTTCGAGTAGCTGATCGCTGCGGTTTCGTTGCTGATTTGCAGCTCGGGCGCGACCAAATTCGCCTCCCCCGTCGCCGTGCCGGGCGCGACATAGCCAGGTCGATAGAAGTTGAACACCGACGGCGAACGGTAAGGATGTTGGCTCAGCCGGTCGAGGCGTGAGGCGTCGCGGAGGAAAACCTGCGGCTCCGCATCCGCCTCCTCGACGCCGAACGCCCGCGCCCAGTGCGTCAGCCGCAAGACCGGTTCCCGGACTTTGCCGAAGCTTGGATCGTCGGGCATGTCCCCGATGACGTTCTCATCCAGGAGGATCGCGGCGACCGTCGCCTCCAAGTCTCCGCGCTGGCCGGTCCCGAACGTCGTCCCTCCCGGGCCGGTGAAAACGCCGCGCTCGAAGGCGAGCGCGACCCGTTCGATGTAATCCGGGTCCGGATTGCTGGTCACCAAGCGCTGGATCAGCTGCCGGCTGATGAAGGGTGCGACGTTCGGATGGGAGAAGATTTCGTCAAGCGCCATGTCGATGCTGGCTTCGGCCGGCGTGAGGGCGGGGATCGTCACCCCCAAAAAGGATTTCTCGAGTTCGGAATGATGCTCCGGGAAAACGGCCAGGGGCGAGAAGCGCGCATCGCCGTCGGCGTCGTTCAAGCGAAAGAACTCAGAGCCCTTGAGGCTCAGCCCCGTAAAGACCCGGGCCAGACCCGTGATATCGGTATTGTCATAGGTTTCGATCGCGCCTCCGTCGGGGCCGACGCGCAGCGTGCCGTCCATATTGAGCTCGACGAGCCCAATTGTGAAAAGCTGGAGCAGTTCCCGCGCGTAGTTTTCGTCCGGAACGCGGCCGCGTTCCATATCGCCTTTCCGATTCCGCATATAGGTCAGGTATGTCGCCATCGCCGGCGAATAGGTGACCTCCTCGAGCAGCGTGCGGTAATTGCCGAAAGCATTCCGGATCAGAACGTCCATGTAATAAGCCAGCATCCGCTGGTCGTTGATGTCTGAACCGGCTCCGTCTGAAACGACAAGAATTTGAGAAAGCGCAAAGGCGACGCGCTGGCGGAGCTGATCGTCGGCGGTGATCGCCGCTTCCCAGAACGCCGCAGAGGCGCGGTTTCGGTCGCCGTCTCCGCCGATGCCGGAGAGGAGAAAGGTCGGATCCTCGGCGAATTGATCTTCGAGCCAGCGTTCAGCATCCATGCTTTCAAGCCGGTCGATCTCCTCCATCGTGGCGCCGAACGTCGACATCCCAAGAAATTCGGCCGCTTCGACCGACGATCCGATGGCGGACCCTGCTGGCGGAGGCGGCGCCGGCGCCGGCGCAGGCGGAGCGCCCGGCGCGGCCGGGGCCGGAACGCCTGGCGCGGGTCCGGCGTCGCCACCCCCCGAACAACTTGCTAGAACAAGCGCTGCCATCGCTGTAGTACAACGAAGAACACGCCGCGACAAATACTTCGCACGGACCATGCCGGGCTCCCCTAATACGCGGACTCTGGCGTTGTGAGTGAAATATCCCCGAAAGATGTGTAAATCGTCACTGAATCCGGGGCGGAATTGTGACGAATTTCGTGCGAAAAGATGGATGTCGTTAAATGTTTACTGACGAATTGAGCGCGTTTCGCCCCCCTGTTAGGGGACGGGGTCGGCCTTATTGCGTCGTCAGGGCGACGAACACGTCTTCTAGGTGCGGTTCTTCCGTTCGGAGGTCGGCGATCGACAGGCCGCCTTGCCGGACGCTTTCGAGGAGCCGGCCGATGCCGGTTTCGCTGGCGCGGTAAGTAATCGCGAGGGTGCCGTCGGCTCGGATCTCGGCGTCGACGCCGGACAACTCACCCGGAACCGAGGTCAGCGGGGACTTCGGCGTCACGACCAGCGTCTTGTGGTCCAGCCGCCGAAGCAAGGACGCTGTCGGTTCGCAGGCGATGATCTCGCCGTGATTGACGATCGCGATCGTGTCGCAGAGCTCTTCGGCCTCCTCGAGATAGTGGGTTGTTAGAATGATCGTCGTGCCGAGGGCGTGCAGCTCCCGCACATAGGACCAGAGGGATCGGCGGAGCTCGACATCCACCCCCGCGGTCGGCTCGTCCAAAATCAAGACGGGCGGATTGTGAACGAGCGCTTTGGCCACCATCAGCCGACGCTTCATGCCTCCCGACAGTTGGCGCACATAGGCGTCTTTCTTGTCATCGAGGCCGACCGCCGCCAAAATCTCCATAGAGCGCCGCTCGGATTTCGGCACGCCGTAGAAGCCGGCCTGGAGTTCAAGCGCTTCAAGGGGGGTAAAGAACGGATCCATCGTGATCTCTTGCGGTACGACGCCCAGGGCGGCGCGCGCCTCGCGCGGGGCGCTGTCGATGTCTCGATTCCATATGCGGGCGACGCCGCTTGTCTTGACGACAAGACCCGCCAAAATATTGATGAACGTTGATTTCCCCGCGCCGTTCGGGCCGAGCAGGCCGAAAATCGATCCGCGGGGGATTTTCAGATCGATGCCTTTCAAGGCCCGCTTCTCCGGCATCTTGCCCGAGGCGCGGTAGGTTTTGTCGAGGCCGATCACCTCGATGGCGAACTCTGGCGGTGTCATGAGAGCCCCTATGGAATCAGGCGGTCACTCGTAAAGATGCGGCCGCTCCAGGCAGTTATATGCGCTCTCGACGGCGCGTTTCAAAGATCCGGCGACGGGCGGGCGCGGTTTGCCGATTGACGAACCCGTCCGGCGCTTCGTAGGTGCGAGCGGCTGATCGAACCGCCTGGACAAGGATGACCGCCATGGCCGCCGCCCCGACGCCCCCCGCTTCCGATGCGCCGGAGATCGTCTATGTGGACGATCACCAGGTTTCCTGCGACGGAGGCGGCGGAGCCCTCGGCCATCCGATCGTTTATTACGAGGTCGGTGCGAACGGGTTCGTCGAGTGCGGTTATTGCGACCGTCGCTTCATTCTTCGCGGCGGCCCGGCCGACGGCTCTAATCGCTAATCGGCCACCAAGCCGCTCGCCCGCCCCATGACGTGGAAGATTTCGTTCTGCTCCATCACGCCGCTGACGAGTTCGGCGCCCGGGCCGCGGGCGAAGACCGGGACGTCCTCGCCGGCATGGGTCTCAGAGGGCGCCGGGATGAGGACTTGCTGCTGGAAGTCCCGCGCTGTCGTGTCGACGTCCGAGAGGTCGGCGCGCCGGCAATCGGCGGTCTCGTCGGTCGCCCCGAGACACGGCGCGCTTGCCCCGTTCGCGTAGGAAAGGGTGGTGTAGGGGAGGCCGTCCGCCGCCGTCGCCACGGCGCCTGTCGGGTAAAGCACCTTGCCCAGGATGGGGTTGTTGCGGCCCGGATAGCCCTGGATGGTCAGCGTGTGGGAATGGTCGGCCGTCACGATGACGAGGGTTTCGTCCGGGTCCGTCAGCTCTAACGCCGTCGCCACCGCGCGGTCGAACGCCGCGGCGTCGGCCAGCGCCCGCGCCGCATTCGTGCCGTGGTGAGCGTGGTCGATGCGTCCTCCTTCGACGAGAAGAACGTAGCCGTCCTCATCACGTGACAGTCGCGTGATCGCGGCGGCGGTCATGTCTGCGATCGAAGGCTCCCCGTTCGCGTCGCCCGGGCGATCCAGTTCGTACCGCATATGGGAGGGTTCGAAGAGACCCAGGATCCGTGCATCGCTGGCAAAATCGGCGGCGTCGAAGCCTGCTTGATCGAACACAACGGCGTGGTCGGGGCTCTTTGCAGTCCACTCGTCGATGAGGTTGCGGCCATCGCCCCGCGAGCCGTTAAGCGCGTTATTTTCAGGGTCGGCTGCGTCCGAGGGCAGGAAGTGGCGCCGGCCGCCGGCGAGCGCCACCTCGAAACCGTCGCCGCTTGGCCAATCGATGAATTGCACGGCGATGTCCGGGCAATCGCCCTGTACTTCGGTGTCGTCCTCCCAATCGCGGGAGGCGCTTTCAGCGAACGTGGCCGCCGGGGTGGCGTGGGTCAGCCGGGTCGTGCTGACAAAGCCGGTCGCGAGGCCGGCGTTCTCGGCGAGTTCGAACAACGTATCCGTGCCGGCGCCCGCCTGGCTCGGACAATTGCCGAAGCTGGCGGCGGTGGTGAGGCCGAGGGTGCGCGAGCGCGACTTGATCCCCGTCAGCATCGCGGTGGCTGTCGAGGCGCTGTCGGAGACCTGCGCGTCGTGGGAATAGGTTTTGGAGAGCGCCACGTGCGGAAGGGTCTCCATCGCCAAGCGATAGGACTCGCCGTCGACCCCTTGGGACTGGCCGGCGTAGATGCGTGCAGCGGTGACAGTGGAGACGCCCATCCCGTCGCCGACGAACAAGATGATGTTCCGCGCCCGGCTCGGCGCCCGCCCTTCGGCCCGGCGATCGACCGCCGCTTTCGCCGAGCGGTAATACGCGTCTGCGGCCTGTTTCGGGGTCACGGCCACGCGGGCCGGGGGCGCTACCGATTGCGCATCGGCGCGGTTCGGCCGCGTGCTGGCCGAACAGGCCGTGATCACAATGAGCGCAAGGGCGGCGAAAAAGGCGTGGTACCGCATGGTTCGAGATCCTGTCGGACGGTTCGAGGTCGTCGCTAGCATGGCACTATGACACTTTCACAGCGGCCCCCGCAGGCCGTCTTTGAGATATTGCAACGCCGGCCAGAACCAAGCCCGCGCCGACGATCTGCGGGCCCGTCAGGGCTTCGCCGAACAATCGCCAGGAGACGGCGGCGGCCGCGACCGGCTGGACAAGAACGACAAGCCCCGCAACGGCCGCCGACGTGCGCCCCAGTCCGGCGATGATCAGGCCCTGGCCGAGCGCTTGGACGGCGAGCGCAAGGTAGAGCGGCATTGCAAGATCCGAGAGCTGCTGCGGCAGGAGGCGCTCGCCCGAAACCGCGACTAGCCCGCCGGCGACGACCACCTCCACAGCCGTCGCCCAAAAAATGACGTCGAAAGCGCCCATCGAACGCCGGGCGATGGCCGCGCAGAGCATGTAGCCCGCCACCAACATCGCGGCCCCCGCCGCCAGCGCATCCCCGCGGGGATCCGTTATGCCGCCGGCGCCGCCGCCCAGGGACAAAAGCGACGCTCCGCCGAGCGCGACGACCACGGCGAGCAACCAAGTCGAGGTCAGTCGTTCGCGCAGAAACAGCCATGCGGCGAGGCCGACGCCGATGTTTCCAAGGTTCACGAGAAACGTCGCGTTCGCAACAGACGTCAGCGTCAGCGCCCAGTGCCACAGGCCGATATCAAGGGCGAAGAACGCCCCCGCCATCAAGGCGAACCGATTGGGTCGGACCGGCGGGCGGCCCTCCACCGCGCGCACGAGGAGAAAAAGAACCGGCAGCGCCATCAAGTATCGCCAAAAAGCGGTCGATTGAGGCCCCATGTCCGACAGCCGAAGCCCGATCGGCGCGAAGCCGATGCAGATACCGCCGGCGAGGACCAGCGCCGGGCCGATCCAGGGAGTCGGCCGGACGGGGGCCGTTGCGATGTCCGTCACGCGACCCCCGCCGCCCAGAGAATATCGGCCGCCGTCATGCCTTCGTTCCGCATCGCCTCAACCGTTTTCGATCGGTCGCTTTTAGACAGTCGTTTCCCGTCTGGCCCAGTCAGAAGCGCGTGATGACGGTATATCGGCGTCGGCCAACCCATAAGCGCCTGTAATAGAACCTGAATATGCGGCGCGTCGATCAGGTCTTCGCCACGGATCACGTGGGTGACGTCCTGCAGCGCGTCGTCATGGCAGGCCGCCAGGTGATAGGCGGCCGGGGCGTCCTTCCGGGTCAAGGCCACGTCGCCGAACCGATCCGGCCGGGCCTTTTGCGTTTCCGGCGCGCCGCCACGGCTGGGTTCGATATCGAAACTGAGGCTTTCGTATCGGGCTCCCCCGAGCGCCTCTTTCGCGCGCTCGAGCGACAGCCGCCAGGCGAAAGGGGCGCCCTGGGTCAGCTTTTCGGACTCCTGATCAGCCGGCAGCGGACCGGAAACAAACGCGGTTCCGTCATCGGCGCCGGTCGCCTCCGCGATCTCGCTGCGCGAGGCGAAACAGCGGTAAAGAAGACCGCGGGCGCGAAGTGTCTCAATGGCGTCAGCGTAGTCGCCGAGATGGTCGGATTGGCGGCGGACATCCCCGTCCCATTCCAATCCCAGCCACTTGAGATCCTGATAGATCCCCGTTTCGTACTCGGGCCGGCAGCGGGTCTGGTCGACATCTTCAATGCGCAAGAGCGCGACCCCGCCCGCCGCGTCCGCCGCACGGCGCACCAAGACCGCCGAGAAGACATGGCCCAAATGCAGCCGGCCCGTGGGCGAGGGTGCGAAGCGGGTGACGAAACCGGTCAAAGGGGGTCGGGCTCCTCGAGGGATGGCGGGCGGCCGCCCCCCCGCCACTGGGTGTTCCGTCGCAGCTGCGGTGGCGATTGCGAAAATGCAAGTGAAAAGACGTTCTGCGGAACGGCGCTTGCTTGTTGCTCCGGGGCCGCGCCGACATTAAGGCGCTTGGATCATCGGGATTGTCCTTATCATGTCGATCGCTGAACGCTTCGGTGCGCTGATCGCGCCGCTAAACGCGCCCATCGACGCCGCCGATACGCTGGCGGTGGTGGGCGGCGCTGTGTTGGCCGGGCTCGCCGCCTCCCTCATGGCGCACGCCCTTCGCTGGACGGTCGCGGCCGTCCAGACGATCGACGCGTTCGTTCGAGACCGCTCGGCGCGGCGCCGCAGCGATGTCGGCCTGCACGTGCGGATTGCCGCGGGACGCGGGCGCCGCGCCCGGCGGGCGGCGCGGTTTCTGGAAGGCGCGCTGCGCGCGGACTTGCCGTCCTTCTGCCTTGCCGCGGAGACGTCGGTGCGCCGGGCCGGCGGCGCGCCGATCCGGAGCGCCGTGGCGTTGCGGCGGCGCTTGATTCGGTCGGGCGCGACGGCGGTTTTGTCGGCTGAGGTCGAAGGCCGCGGCGAAGGCGCATTGACGATCAGGGGGCTTCTGTGCCGCGCTGCGCCCAACGGCCCGGATCTCAAGACGATCGACGCCACCTTTTCCGCCGATCCAGCGGAATGGACCGCGAACTATGGCCGCGCGGCGGCCTATCTCGTCGCCAAACGGCTTCAGCCCCTGCTTGCGACGCCGGCGAACTTCCGCGAGGCGCGGATCCGAGCGCTCGGCGACACGCTGTACTCAGCGCTCGCGGCGGCGCCTGATCTTCCCCCGGCGGTGCGCGCAGAAGTGGAGGCCGACTATTGCGCCTATGCCCTGCAGCTTGCGGCGCTGACCCGGGAGACCGCGAGCCTTGACCAGATCATCTCGCTGCGCGGCGAGACCTTAGCCGACGACGCCTTTCTCTCGGCTGCGCCCGCCGCCGCGCCAATCGCACGGATCGATATCGGATGCGCCCTCCTCGCCAAGGCGGAGATCCGATACGACCCCCGCCTCGTGCAAGCTGCGATCGACCATCTGAAATCCGCCATCGAGACGCTGTCGACCGAGCCGCGCGTCCAACGCTTGCGCGCTGCATCGGACGCAATCGTCAAAGCGCAGGAGCTGCTCGCCTCCCGAAAGCGGTTCTCGATCATGGGCGGTCTTTAGGCGGAGACAGGTCCCGCGGGGCAGGAAACGCCTGTGCCGCCCAGCCCGCAATATCCGTGCGGGTTCTTCGCAAGATACTGCTGGTGCTCCGGTTCGGCGTAGTAGAACGGCTGGTCCGCCCGGATCTCGGTTGTGATCGCAGCGGGCCGGCCGGCGTCTTTCAGCGCGTCGGCATAGCGGCGAAGCGAGGCTTCGGCCGCTGCGGTCTGGGCGTCCGTCGTCGTATAGATGGTGGAGCGGTATTGCGTGCCAACGTCGTTGCCCTGGCGCATGCCTTGGGTCGGGTCGTGGGATTCCCAGAAGACTTTGAGAAGCGTGTCGAAGTCGACCGTCTTCGGATCGTAGACCACCTCAACCACTTCCGCATGCCCCGTTTTTCCCGAGCAAACCTCGCGATAAGTCGGGTTCGGGGTGCGGCCGCCCGCGTATCCCGCCGCCGTCATCCAAACCCCGCGCGTCTCCCAAAACTTGCGCTCTGCGCCCCAGAAGCAGCCGAGGCCGAAGAGCGCGGTTTCGAACCCTTCCGGGGGCGTCGCTTTCAGCGGCCGGTCGTAGACGAAATGCGTCTCCGCCGTCGCGATCGGGTCGGACCGTCCGGACAAGGCGGCCGTCTCGGCGGGGAGGGTGGCGGGTTTTCTCTGAAACAGCATGGCGGTCGCTCCTCTAGCCTCCTCCAGGTAGGGGCGGGGAGGGGCGGCGGCAATCCGCGGCTTGCGGGCGAGGCGCGCATGCGTATAGTCCCGCGGCCTTAAGGTGAGGTGGCCGAGTGGTCGAAGGCGCACGCCTGGAACGCGTGTAGGCAGGCAACTGTCTCCAGGGTTCGAATCCCTGTCTCACCGCCAGCTCCGTTTAGGCGGTGTTAACCGGCCCGTTTCATCGTCCGGGGAAAATTCCCCCAGGAGATATAGCCATGTCCCGACTGACCGCCGTTCGTTTTCTGCTCGCCGGCGCCGCCGCTGCGGGCCTCGCCACGGCCGCCGCAGCCCAAGGATTGGAAACGCGCCAGACCGTGTCCCGCATCGAATTCTCCGAAGGGCCGAACGGCGAGACGGTTCGCAGCGAAGTTTCGGCCGAGACCGTCGCGCCGGGCGATCGGGTCCGTTATCAGCTTTCGTTTTCCAACGCCGGCGCCGAACCGGCGTCAGCGATCGCCCTAGTGATGCCGATCCCGGCTGAAACTGTCCTGATCGAAGGCACCCCGGAAGCGACGCTGTCAGCGACCACCACCTATTCTGTCGATCAAGGCGTCACGTTCGCTCCGTTGGATGTGTTGGAAGTCGCCAGCGGCGAGTTGGTCCGCCCAGCCCGGGCCGGCGATGTCACCCATGTCCGCTGGGCCGTGCTCGACGATGTCGCGCCGTCTGCTACGGGATCCGTAGCGTTCGAAGCGCAAGTCCGTTAACCCTGTTAATTTGTAAAACCAGGTGGGCTTTCAAGTTTTGTTGAAGGCTCGCCTGCCTTTTTTGCCCCATTTCAGCCTTGTTTTTGCAGCGGCGGCGAAAATTCCCAAGAACCGCTTAGGTTCGCTTTAATCAATTTCAGAGATTTCGTGGTTCATCAGACCCTAACCGTGGCGGATTGAACCATGACGAAACGTGATTTCCCGGCGGCTCGCTCCGCCAAACTGAGTTCAGCGGCGGTCGCCGCGCTGCTCTTCGCTGCTGGCGCGCACGCGCAGGCGACGCCTCCAGCAGACAATAACTTCACCGACGCCGGTACGGCCGTCGAAAACACCTTCACCCTGGACTACTCGGTCGCGGGCGCCGCCCAAGACACGATCACCAATGACGACAGCCAGGCCGGTGTGGCCGGCGTGATCGTCCAAGGCACGCCGACCCAGTTCCTCGTCGACCGGATCGTCGACCTCGACCTGATCTCGATCGACCCCTCCTCGACCTTGGTCGTCGCCCCGGGCGCGCCGGCGGCGGCGGGCCGCGTCGGCCCGGCCGGCCCGGAATTGTCCTTCCTCCTCACCAACACGGGCAACGACAACCAAGCCTACTCGCTCGCCCTGACCGATGGCGCGGACAGCAACGGCGCCGATCTAAACTTCGACGCCACCCCTTACGTGATCCGCGTCGTCGTCGACGATAATGGCACGCCGGGGTTCCAGACAACCGGCGCGACCCCGGATACGATCACCACGATCACGGAGCTTGCATCGACCAACAACGCCAACGCCGCAGCCGGCGAGTTCACCGCCGACGTGGCGCCGGACGATACGATCCTGATCCTTGTCGAGGGCGACATTCCTGAGATCGGCGACGACCTCGACTCTGACACGAACCCGGACGATCTCGACAACACGACCGATGATCTTGTTCTGACGGCGCGGGCGCGGGATCCGAACGCGTTTGCGATCGGCGGCGCGCCGACCACGCCGGGCGCGGTGACCACGGCGTCGGCGACCAACGACCTCGCCACCGCCGACAATGTGCTGATCGATGGAACCGGCGCGACCGACGGAGCGGCCGACGGCCTCTTCTCCGCCGCCTCGCGCTTCCTGATCGCATCGCCTGACCTTGATGCGGTCAAGACGGTTCGCGCGCTTCAGGATGTCGACGGCGTTCTCGCCACCTGCGACGGGATCGCGGCCACGGCGGATCCGGTTCCGGCCCAGGATCCGAACGTCTTCGCCACTCCGGGGACGTGCGTTGAATACATCATCCGCGTCGTGAACCAGGGCGACGCCGGCGACACGGCGTCGGATGCGACGGACCTCGACGTCCTCGACGTTCTGCCGGACAATCTCACCTTCGTCTCGGCCAGCACCGACGGGTTCACCGGCGGCGCCTTCTCGGGCACCCTTCCGTCCCAGGGCGATGCCTGCGACGGCACGGCCGGCACCTGCGAAGTCGACTTCGAGAACGCCACCCTGGCGAGCGGCGCGATCGGCCGCGTGATCATTCGGGCGGTTATCGGATAATCTTCGCGAGACGAGCAAAATCAAGAAAGCCCCGCGCCCAAGGCGCGGGGCTTTTTTCTTTTCAAACCCCGTGAAATTTCACTGAAATCCAAACTCAGTCATCAGGAAAATATTTCTCCGTAAATGCGATAGTAATCATGGGCCGGCAAAATAGGCCATAAAGAAACGCAAATATAAGCGCCAAACAAGGTTAACCCGCGGCGCAATGATGGTGGTTGCAGATGGGTGTTTCCGTTTGGAAACAATTGCGCGGTATGGCCGCGGCTACGCTGTTTGTAGCCGCCGGCGCCGCCATGCCCGCCGCCGCCGAATTGGGCGAAACGGTCACCAATGTTGCGCAGCTCGCCTATGATCAAAGCGGCGTCAGCTTCGAGGTCGAGACCAACCCGGCGACCTTCATAATCGAGGCGGCGCGGACGCCGTCGACCATCGAGTTTTTCCGCCTGGCGCCGGCCGACCCTAATGCGTTTGTCACTCAACTCAACGGGTCGCAGTTCAGCGTGTCGGGATCGATCACGGGGGACGATTTCGAGAACATCGACCCTTCGAGTGCGATCATGGCGCGGGAGATTGCCGGCGAGGCCGACATGATCGCGCCGGCGGAGACCTATCTCGCCGGCGAGCTGATCGTTGTTCGTGTCACCGACCTTGGGCAAAACGGCGACCCCGCCCTCATTGAAACCGTGACGGTCACGCTCACCTCCGATGCGGGCGACACGATCGCGCTCCGACTTTTCGAAAGCGGCCCGGACACGGGACAGTTCCTCGCTTTCGTGCCGAGCACGGTTGAACAGACGCCCGCCAACGATGGCCGGCTGACGACGCCGAACGGCGCCGCATTGACCGCGACCTATATCGACATCTTTGATTCGACTGAGATTTCCCTCGACACGGCCCTGGTCGACCCGTTCGGCCGCCTGTTCAACAGCCTCACTGGCGAGCTGATCGACGGCGCCCAAGTTTCAATTGTCGACGCGGTTACAGGCGCGCCAGCGCCGGTCTTCGGCGTCGACGCGGTTTCGCCCTATCCCTCGACCCTCGTCACCGGGTCGGTGGTGACGGATGCGAGCGGGCTTGAGTATCCGCTCGGGCCCGGCGAGTTCCTCTTCCCCCTTATGCCGCCTGGGGACTACCGGCTGGAGATCAGCCCGCCCGAGGGCTTCACCGCGCCCTCGAACCGCGCGCCGGAGACATTTACCGACCTCGACAACGCGCCCTTTGAGATCATCGACGCCTCGTTCGGGGGCTCGTTTAGTTTGGATCTGACGGGACCCCTGAATTTCGATGTCCCGCTCGACCCGGCGGGCGAACTTGTGGTGACCAAAACGGCCGGAACAGAGGTCGCCGCCGTGGGCGACTTCGTCCGATTCGAGATCGAAGTCGAAAACCGCGGCGAACGGGGCGCGATTTTCGACCTCGTCGACGTGCTGCCCGCCGGCTTCCGGTTCCGTGCGGGGTCGGTCCGCCTCGATGGCGTGCGCGCCGCCGACCCGGTCGTCGCGCCCGACGGCGTCACGCTGCAGTTCAAGCAGCAGGCGGTGCTCGCCGGCGAACGGCTGCGGGTCAGCTATGTCACCGAGTTCGGCGCGGGCGCGGGGCTCGGCGAGGCCGTCAACGTCGCTTTCGCCGTCAGCCCCACGGGCGAGGTGATCTCGAACCGCGGCGAAGCCGCTGTCATCCTGCAGGAGGCGCTTCTGCGGTCGGCGCTCACCATTGTCGGACGCGTCGCTGAGAACGCCTGCGATCCGGATGATCCTTGGGTTCGCGAGCGGCAAGACGGGATCGGCGTGCCAGGGGTCCGGCTCTATCTCGAAACGGGGGAGTTCACCGTCACAGACGATGACGGCCTCTACCATTTCGAAGCGATCGTTCCCGGCACCCATGTTGTTCAGGTCGACCAAGAGACGCTTCCCGAAGGTTACGAAGTCGTGGTTTGCGAGGAGAACACGCAGTATGCCGGCCGGGCGTTCTCGCGTTTCGTCGAGGGCGTCGGCGGCTCGATCCAGCGGGCGAATTTCTATCTTGAATATACGGGCGAAGGCGCGGCCGAGCCTGCGGTCGAAGAGGCCGCTGCGACGGCAGCGGATGACGAGCCGCAATACGATCGGGCGTGGCTCGACGCCCAGCCCCCAGGCGCTGTCGCATGGGCTTATCCCGACCCCGACAAGACCCCTGCGAGCCCCAGCGTCGATTTCGGCGTCTCCCATCCCGCCCAGGGCGCGCTGGCGGTGACGTTGAACGGCGAGCCGGTTCCCGCGGCGAACTATGAGGGGCGGATCCAGTCGACCGACCAGTCCATGGCGCTGAGCCGTTGGCGCGGTGTCGATATCCAGCGAGGCCGCAATGAGTTCGTCGTCGCAATCGACGGCGTCGATGTGCTGACGCGCGAGATCTGGTTCGTCGACCGCGCCGTCCGCGCCGCCCAAGTGGCGGACCAATCCATTCTCGTCGCCGACGGGCGCACGAACCCCTCCATCGCCGTGCGGCTCGAGGATGCAGGCGGCCGCCCCGTCCATGCCGGCCGCCTGGTCGAGGTGAACATCGAAGCGCCCTACCGCTTGAGGGATGCGGGCGATTTCGAGACCGCCGATCCCGTGACGGCCGCCCGCTCGGCGCGCACCAGCGTCGCGGTCGGCGAGAACGGCATCGCGCGGATCGAGCTTGAGCCGACGCTGCAAACCGGCCGCGTGCGCCTGCGCGTCACCCTGGATAGCGGCGAGGAGGAGATCACCGCCTTCCTCGAACCAGAAAAGCGGGACTGGATCCTGGTCGGTCTCGCCGAGGGCACGCTGGGCGTCACCGATCTCGGCGGCGCGGCGATTGAGGACCCTGAGACCATCCTCGACGAAGACGGCCGGATCGCCTTCTTCGCCAAGGGCGTCGTGCGCGGCGATTGGCTCTTAACCATCGCCGTCGACACGGCGGTCGGTCGCGGCGACGCCGATGGCGACATTTTTGAAGATATCGACCCGAACGCTTTCTACACGCTCTACGGCGACCGATCGTTCCAAGATCATGACGCCGAAAGCCGGTTCCCGGTCTTTGTGAGGATCGAACGCCGCACCTTCCAAGCGCTCTTCGGCGACTATGACACAGACCTCACCGACACGACGCTCGGCCGCTACTCGCGCCGTCTGTCGGGTGTGAAGACGGTCTACGAGACCGACCGGGTGTCGGTAAACGCGTTCGCCGCCGAGACCAATCAGGGTTTCCAGAAAGACGAGTTCGCGGCCGACGGCACGTCGGGTCCGTTCGAGCTCACGGTGGCGCCGCTCCTGCGCAATTCCGAAGAGATCTTCGTCGAAACCCGCGACCGGTTCCGCCCCGACGTGATCGTGGCGACCCAGCCGCTCGCTCGGTTCGTCGACTATGATATCGACTTCGACACCGGCGAGGTGATCTTCCGCCAACCGATCCCGGCGACGGACGCCTCGTTCAATCCCAACGTCATCGTCGCCGACTACGAGACCTCCGAAACCGTCGATCGCGACATCGTCGCCGGCGGCCGGGCGGCGGCGCGCTTTGCGGACGGCCGCGTCGAGATTGGCGCCACCTACATCCGGCAAGAGGGCGATGAGACCGAGGAAGACACGGTCAGCGACCTCGCCGGCGTCGATCTCACCATTCAAATCGATCGCAACACCGAGCTTCATGCGGAATACGCGACGAGCCGGACCGAGACGGAGGAGGTCGGCGACGACGAACGCTCCGAGGCGATCTTGGTCGAAGTGGTCCGGCGGACCGAGCGGGTGCAGGCGAGCGCTTACTTCCGCGAAGATGAAGACGGGTTCGGCCTCGGTCAACAGACCTCGGCGACGCTCGGCGCGCGCCGCTATGGCGCTGCAACGACGGTGCAGCTCGGCGATGTCTCCGGCATCGCCGCCGAGGGGCGCAGCCGGGCCTTCGTCGACAGCGAGATCTATCGCGAAGAGAACCTCAACACCGGCGACACGCGGACCGTCGCCGAAGCGTCCGTTGGCCAAGACGGCCAACTGTTTGGGATCAGCGCCGGGGTGCGGAACGTCGTTGAGGATTTCAACGCCACCGGCGACCAGCGAACCTCGCTGGCCGCCATCGCATCCGTCCGCGGCACGATCCCGCGGTTCGGCCTCAACGTCACCGCCAGCCACGAACAGCCGCTTGGCGCGCGCGACGAATCCTCGCTTTTCCCCCAGCGCACGGTGATTGGCGTGGACAAGACCCTGACCCGGTTCGCCACCCTGAACGTGCGCCACGAGATCCTCGACGGCGCGGACGCGTCTGGCCGCAATACGATCGCCGGCGTCACGGTTCGTCCCTGGACCGGCGCTGAGGTGCGCGCGGCGACCGACTTCGCAACCACCGATTCAGGCCGTCGGATCGGGGCGACGGTCGGCGTCGACCAAAACATCCGGATCAATGAGAACTGGTCGGCTGGCTTCGGCGTCGCCCGGCGCATTGGGATTGATAATGACGATGCGCCGCTGGACGTCGCGCCTGACGCCGCGCTTTCGCCGCTCGAGACGGCGCCGCAAAGCCCGCTGACCTTGGATGACGGCTTTACGTCTTTGACCACTGGCCTCGGCTACCAAACGAGAGGCACGTCCACCTCGGCTCGCTTCGAGTTCCGGGACTCGGCCCTTGGTCAACGCTTCACAGGCGTTTTAGGAGGCGCACGCCAAGCCTCGGAGACGTTGTCCTTCGCAGCCGCCGCCCGCCTGCAGCGCGAAACCTTCACTATCGAGGGCGCAGAAGCGCGACGGGATATCGATGCGCGCCTCGGCCTCGCCTATCGGCCCCGCGGCGAGGGCGTGATCATTTTCAACCGATTGGATGTGAAGGCCGAGGAGGTCTTCAACACGACCCAGCAGTATCGGATCGTGAACAATTTCAGCGCCAACATCCTGCCGACGGATAAGATCGAGCTTGCAGTCTTCTACGGCGCGAAGTTCACCGACGCGACGTTCGATGGCGACCAATTCCAAAGCTTCGCGCAGCTTTTCGGCGGCGAGTTCCGCCACGATGTGCGCCCTTGGCTGGATGTCGGCGTCCAAGGCTCGGTGCTGCACTCGGCGACCACCGACACCTTGGATTACTCATATGGTCCGTCGTTGGGCGCGACGCCGGCGACCAATTTTTATGTCAGATTAGGCTGGAACTTAGAAGGCTTCGTGGATCGCGACTTCGAAGCCGCCGAATTCACCCGCGAGGGCCCCTTCGTTAAGCTTCGGATAAAATTTGACCAAGATACTGTTGGCGAGCTTTTGAGGCGGGTCACGCCCAACGGGCCGTAGGCGCATGCGGGACATCCTCTTAAACATTCGATCGGCGGCCGGCGCGCTGATCGTGGCGGCGGCGGGTCTCGCGGCCACGAATCCCGCCGCCGCCCAGGCGGTCGGGACACTGGATTGGTCGAGCCAGGGACTGACGAGCGCCGCGCCCCTGCCCAATCCGTTCATCGTCAGCTCGGGCGGTCGAACGCTAACCATAACCACCTCGACCCAAGGCGCGGGGCCCGGGATCGCCACTGTCTACGCCGACTTCGTAACCTTCAATACCGGCGCGCTCTCCGGGCCCGGCGGCATCGGCGTCCTGGCGTTCAACAATAATAATGTGGACAATAATGAACGCATCATCTTCGAGATGACGTTCGACGAACCGGTCGCCAACCTCGCCTTCGACGTCCAGGACATCGACCAGACCGGCGCGGGCGACGATGCGGTGGTTGTGAGCTTCGACGACGGCACGGGCTTTCAGACGCTGCGGGGCACGCCATTTGTCTCGCTGTCGGGAGCCTCGATCATCGAAGACAACGCGCCGGGTTTCGACGGCTGGGAAGGGAACGGCGCCTCCGGCGTCGCCGACAGCGCCGCCGATCTGCAGATCGATTTCGGCGCGCAGGAAGTGATCGCCGTGCGCATCGAGTTGTTCAACGCAGACGACTCGCCCGCCGACCCCGGCAACCAATTCGCAGGCATCTCCGATATCAGCTGGACGACCCCGCCCGGCGCCGACCTGTCGCTTTCGCTTGTCGCCAGCGACGCCGATGCGACGCTAGGCGACCCCACGGCGCTGACGCTGACGGTGATGAACGACGGCGCGCTGGCGACCAGCGGCGTCGCCGTGTCGCTGCCGCTCGCACCGAACCTGCGGTACGCCTCCGCCAATGGCGGCGGCGCTTATGATCCGGTCGCCGAAATTTGGTCCGTGCCCGGCGCGCTCGCCGCCGGCGAGAGCCAGACCCTGATTGTGAACACGACGGTGAATTCGACGGCCTCGAGTTTCACTATTCGCGGCGAGGTGACGGCGAGCGCCGTCGCCGACCCGGACTCAGTCCCGGGCAACGCGGCCGCGGCGCCCTTTGAAGACGACACCGCGAGCGT
The DNA here is from genome assembly GCA_964472435.1 of uncultured Hyphomonadaceae bacterium. Lineage (GTDB taxonomy): Bacteria > Pseudomonadota > Alphaproteobacteria > Caulobacterales > Hyphomonadaceae > CAYYNG01. The sequence goes on from CAYYNG010000001.1 coordinate 22,591, forward strand.
CGTCTTTACGCCAGGCTTCGGCGGCGGCGGCACGACGCCTCCGCCCCTTGGCTGCGGCGCGGCGTCTCAATTCTTTGAGTGGGAGAGCAATCCTTATCCGCCGGGATCCCTCTCCCAGACCTACACCGTCAATGGATTGGGCTTCGATTTCGCCTTCACCGGCGCGACCGACGATTTCGTTCCCATTGGAGCGCTCGCCAATTCGCCTGGGACCGACGACGCCTTCACGGGCGGCATCACGGCGGACAATTCGCTGCTGTTTGCGGCCGACTACGACACCCTGGGCGAGACCATCACGCTGACGATCGATATCGGCGCGAGCGGGGTGGGCGTCAGCGAGCTTCAGTTTGTGATCTTCGACGTCGATTTCGGCGCCGGCACGTTCCAAGACGAGATCACGATCACCGGCTCGCTGGGCGGAGGCGCGACCATTGTTCCGCTGCTTACGCCGAGCGCGTCTAACGTCGCAAGCGGATCCGTCGCCCAGGGCGGTTCGGTCGCAGTGGGCTCCACAAGCGGCGACGCTAACGTAACGGCCACTTTCTCCCAGGCCGTCGACCAAGTTCGGATCATCTACGACAATGGCCCCGACGCGCCTGCGCTCCCGGGTCTCCAGGCGATCGCCCTCCACGATCTGGAATATTGCGAGGCGCTGCCGCCGCCGGACCTCTCCGCGGTGAAGACGACGGCGGTCTTCAATCCGGACAATCCGTCGAATCCGGGAAACAGCGTATTCGCCGTGCCCGGCAACGATGTGACCTACACGATCACCGTCACGAACAGCGGGGACGGGGTGACGGATCCAAGCTCGATCCTGCTCATCGACGAGCTTCCGGCCGAGGTCGAGTTCTTCAATGGCGATGTCGACGGCCCCTTGGGGGCTGAAACCGCAGCCGTCGCCTTCAACGACCAGTCCTCGGGTCTGACATTCGACGCCGTAACCGACGTGCGGTTTTCGAACACGACGAGCCGGCCCCCGAGCTTCCTCGCCTGCAGCTATTCTCCTCTGCCGGCGCCGGCCTACGACCCCGCCGTTCGATTCATCTGCCTTAACCCGAAAGGGGTGATGGCCGCGGGCGACCCCGATCCGAGCTTTTCCCTCACCTTCCGCGCCCGGATTAAGTGACGGGCCTTGGCGCCGCTCGCTGATCCGCCTACGTCTCGGCGATGGCGAAGGTGAAGATTTGCGGGGTGGTCTCGATCGCCCAGACCAAGTTCTTGTCAAACGCAGGCGCGGACTGGATCGGGCTGAATCTCGTTTTAAACAGCCCGCGCCAGATCTCCGAGCGAGATCTCGAGCTGTTTTCGCGACTGGCGGATCCGACGCCGACGGTCGCCATCGTGGCCGACCCTTGCGACGGACTGATCCATGTGATCTCCGACACGGGGATCGCGGCGATCCAACTTCACGGCGCCGAAACGCCGGACCGGGTCGCGGAGGTCAAAGCGCTTTCGGGGCTGGAGGTCTGGAAGGCGATCGGCGTCTCCGAAGCGGCGGATCTTGAGGCCGCGGCCGAATATTCCGCCGCCGACCGCTTGTTGATTGATGCGAAGCCGCCGAAGGGTGCGACGCGGTCCGGCGGGCACGGCGCCCCATTCGATTGGACGGTCCTCGAGGGCTGGACATCGCCGAAGCCTTGGATTCTCGCCGGCGGCCTGACACCAGACAACGTCGCCGAAGCGATTCGCCTGACGCGGGCTGACGCTGTCGATGTCGCCTCTGGCGTCGAAGGCGCGCTGGGCCTAAAGGACAAGGCCCTGGTCGAAGCGTTTATCGCTGCGGCGAAGGCGGCTTGACGACCCCGCGATTAAGCGGGTCACAGGCCTTGATTCGACCCATCGCGGCGCGGAGCGGAAACCATATGAACAAGCCCAACACTTGGGATCAGTGGCCGGATGAGAGCGGCCGGTTCGGCGCGTTCGGCGGCCGCTATGTCGCCGAAACGCTGATGCCGTTGATCCTCGAGCTCGAAGAGGAATACCGGCGCGCGAAGGCCGATCCCGCATTTCAGGCCGAGTTCGACGAGCTGCTGCAAAACTATGTCGGCCGGCCGAGCCCGCTTTATTTCGCCGAACGGCTGACCGAATATTACGGCGGGGCGAAGATCTATTTCAAACGCGACGAATTGAACCATACCGGCGCGCACAAGATCAATAATTGCTTGGGCCAAGTGCTGCTCGCCCGGCGGATGGGCAAGACCCGGATCATTGCTGAGACGGGGGCCGGACAGCACGGCGTCGCCACGGCCACCGTCTGCGCCCGCTTCGGCCTTCCGTGCATCGTCTTCATGGGGGCGACCGATGTCGAGCGGCAAAAACCCAACGTGTTTCGAATGAAGCTGCTCGGCGCCCATATCGTGCCCGTCTCATCGGGCACGGGGACCCTCAAAGACGCAATGAACGAAGCGCTGAGGGACTGGGTTACGAACGTGGACGATACGTTTTATGTGATCGGCACCGCTGCGGGCCCTCACCCTTATCCCGGGCTGGTGCGGGACTTTCAGTCGGTGATCGGGCGGGAGGCGAGGGCCCAGATTCTCGAGCGCGAGGGCCGGCTGCCCGATGCGCTGATGGCCTGCATCGGCGGCGGGTCGAACGCGATCGGCCTCTTCCATCCGTTTTTGGAGGACGATGGCGTGCGCCTTATCGGCGTTGAAGCCTCTGGCCACGGGCTTGGGAGCGGTGAACACGCCGCCGCCCTGAACGGCGGCGAACCGGGCGTCTTGCATGGGAACCGCACCTATCTTCTGCAGGACGACGACGGCCAGATCCTCGACGCCCACTCGATTTCAGCTGGGCTTGATTATCCCGG
>CAYYNG010000002.1:0-16661 GCA_964472435.1 uncultured Hyphomonadaceae bacterium
TCTTGGGCATAAACTGTGTGTGATCGCCCTGACCGCCCTCGCTGTCGCTTGTTCCGAGGCGACCGCCCCCGAGCGTGCCGCGCCCGGGCCGCCGCCAGCCGCGGAGGCTACCGCCGCCCGAACTGGTCCTGTTATCGTCATGCTCGGCGACAGCCTGACCGCTGGCTTCGGCCTTCCGGCCGACGCAGCGCTGCCGGAGCAGGTTGCAGAACGTCTCGCCGCCTCCGGTCGGGCGGTTACGATGATCAATGCCGGGGTCTCCGGCGACACGACTGCGAACGGCCTCGCCCGATATGACTGGAGCGTCGCGTCGGCGGAGCCCGATCTTCTCGTCGTCGCCCTTGGCGCGAATGATTTTCTCCAAGGCGCCTCGCCTGACCGCGCGGAGGCCAATCTCGCGGCGATCCTCGAACGCGCGGCGGGTGAGAATGTGCCCGTCGCGCTTCTCGGCCTCGAGCCGCGCTCGCAGGAGGGCGCTCTCGCCCGCGACCGGTCTTATACTGAGATCTATACGCGCCTGGCGGAGCGCTTCGACGCCCCGCTTTATCCCGCGCTCCTCGCCGGCGTGCAGGACGAGCCGGCGCTGCTCCAGGCCGACGGTTTGCATCCGACCGCAGAAGGCGTCGAGTTGATCGCCGACGGCGTCGCCGCTTTCCTTGCGCCGCTCATCGACGATCTGGAGCCCTAGCCGCTCCGACCTCGTTCAGAATCGCCATCTCTACGCCAAAGTTCGCACGGGGCGGGATTGCGCCGCGTGCTCGCTTTGGCGAAGAACGACGAACACCCCGCGGAAAAGGAGCCGCCATATGCCCGGCACGACCTTCGACTACGATTACAACGGCCAGACATTCGAGGGTTATTTGGCCCGACCCAAGGCCGGCGACCCGGCGCCGCTCGTGCTCGTCGCCCACGCTTGGGGCGGGCAAGGCGCGTTCGAGCGCGAAAAGGCCGACGCGCTCGCCACGCTCGGCTATGCGGGTTTCGCCATCGACGTCTATGGCAAAGGCAAGCGTGGCTCGACTGTCGAGGAGAACCAGGCGCTGATGAACCCGCTGGTCGAGGACCGCGCCGAACTTCAGGCGCGCCTCGCCGCCAGTCTGTCAGCGGGACGGGACCAGGGCGGCGTCGACACATCGAAGGCCGCTGCAGTCGGCTACTGCTTCGGCGGGCTCTGCGTCCTCGATCTTGCGCGTATGGGTGCGGAGCTCGCCGGCGTGGTGTCCTTCCACGGTCTGTTTACGCCGCCGCCCAACTTATTAAAGCCGAAGATCTCCGCGAAAGTGCTCGCCCTGCATGGTTGGGAGGACCCGATGGCTGAGCCGGACGCCGTTCTCGCGCTCGCCAAGGAGTTGTCGGCGGCTGGCGCGGATTGGCAGCTGCACGCCTTCGGCGGCGCTTTACACGCCTTCACGAACCCCGACGCGGCCGACCCGGCCATGGGCGTACAGTATGACGCGAAGGCCGACCGCCGCAGCTGGCGAGCCATGGCGAACTTCCTCGAAGAGCTGTTCGGCTGAGACCGGATCACAACACGCTATCGGCCCTTAAACCGGGGGTGACCCCGCCACGGGGCTGGACTAGGGTCCTCTCGCGGAAGACGATGCGTCCCGTCGCAAGCACGCGTATTGCGGGCATGCCGTCGGGCACGCCGAGCGCTGGGGAGAAACGATGACGGTGGCTCAAGCTACTTTGCTGACCAACCTCCTCGGGCTCTATTTCGGCTTTGGCCTCATCTTCGCCCTCGTGTTCGTTGTTTTCCTCGCAGGTCGGATCGATCCAGCCGCCAAAGGCATGCCCGCCCGCGCCCGTGCCATCATCCTGCCCGGCGTCATGCTGCTCTGGCCGCTGATGCTGGCAAAGGCGTTCACCCAAAGGGAGCCGCCGGTCTCATGAAACGCGCCCATCGCCGCGCTCACGCGCTCCTCTGGCTGATCCTCGCCCCGGCCATGGCGGCGACCATCTGGCTTTCGCTCAGGGCGCGACCGGCGGACGATATCTTGGTCAATCCGGAGCTGCCGCCCTCGCTCATCGAGGAGAGACGCTGATGGCGGCCGGCTACAAAGCCATCGGCTGGGCGCCGTTTAAAGCCCGCTACGATCGCTGGATGCTGGCAGGTGTCGCCGCCTATCTGGTCGCCTTCATTATCGGAACGTCGATGGCGGCCCCCGCCGGTGAAGCTATCCACCCCGTCCAACTCGTCATCCGCGCGACGGGCAGCCTTGGCTTTGTGATGCTTACGTTTGTTTTGGCGATCGGCCCGCTGGCGCGGCTGACAGATCGGTTCAAGCCGTTCCTCTTCAATCGGCGCCATCTCGGCGTTACGACTTTTCTGGTCGGGCTCGTTCACGCCGCGCTGGTGGTTGTTTGGTACCACGGCTTCAGCGACATGAACCCTATCGTCTCGCTCTTCGTGTCAAATCCGAATTACGCCTCGTTTCAAGGGTTTCCGTTTGAAAGCCTTGGCTTCATCGCATTCATCATCCTTTTTTTAATGGCGGCGACCAGCCACGATTTCTGGAATGCAAACCTCGGCCCAGGCCTCTGGAAGGCGATACACATGGGCGTCTACGTCGCTTACGCCCTGCTGGTCGCGCACGTCATGCTCGGCGTCGTCCAGCTTGAGAAGAACGCTCTTTATCCGGCGTTGACCGCAGCCGGCGCGGGAGGGCTTGTCCTCCTCCACATCACCTCAGCCCTGGTCTCAAATCGACGTGTTGCGGATCGGGGCGACTGGCTTCCCGTCGCCGCCATCGGCGCGTTCGAAGACGGCCGCGCCAAGATCGTCGCGCCGCCGGAAGGCGAGGGCTTCGCCGTGTTTCTCTTTGACGGGAAGATTTCAGCGGTGTCGAACGTTTGCCCGCATCAGGGCGGACCGCTCGGCGAAGGGCGCGTGATCGACGGCTGCATCACTTGCCCTTGGCATGGCTATCAATACCAGCCTGAAGACGGTCGTTCGCCGCCGCCCTTTACTGAAAAGATCGCGACATATGCAGTGAAGATCGAAGCGGGAGAGGTTTACGTGCGGGCTCAACCGAACCCGCCGGGAACGCCGGAAACGCCAGCGGTTCTCGCCGAAGGAGCGCCCGTGTGAGCGAACATGACGATTTCTTCAATGGCCTATCCCCCGAGATGCCGAAGCTGGACCGGCGGGTGTTTTTAGGCTCAGGCCTCGCTCTGACGGCGGCCGCCGGAGGTCTCGGCGCAGCGATCGGCCTTGCGCAGCGCGCCTACAGCCCTGGAACCTGGGACCAGGCCGAACAGTATGAGCTCTCCGGCGTCGTCACAGCGTCTCCGTTTCCCCTTCTTCGCACCGCCGATCTCGACGGAACGCCGCGCACGGTTCTGCTGAGCTGCCTCGGCAAATGCGGCGTGGCGCCTCGACTCGGATCCTATGCGAATCAGCCGGTCTTGGTCCGCGGTTCGTTGATCGCCCGCGGCCCCCACGCCATGATCGCGGTCATCGACGGCCCGGACTGGATCGAACCTCTCAGCGCCGCACCGGCATCTGAACTGGCCTTCGGCGAAATGGCGGAGATCGGCCCAGCGGACCTGAATGGCGAGATCCTCGACACCAAATGCTGGTTCGGCGCTATGAGCCCTGCAGAAGGCAAGCCGCACAAGGCGTGCGCCGCGCTTTGCATCCGCGGCGGCCTGCCGCCAGCGTTGTATCTCAAAGATGCGAGCCGCGAGCGGCGATTGACGCTGTTGGTCGACGCGGACGGCGGCGCCCACGGCGACGACCTTCTGCCGCTGGTCGCAGACCCCGTTCGGGTATCAGGTCGGCTTTATCGCCGGGACGACCTCATTTACTTCCGCGCCGGGCTGAGCCGCATCCGTCGCCTCAGCTAGCCCCTCAATACTCTTAACACGCGATTCGCGCCCGCAGTCCGCCTGCCGTTGAGACAGGGAGGTTCCGCATCCGGAATACCGCCCTAAGGTCGGCATTTCTATAAAAACACCTTCTAGACGTTGAGGAAAACGAATTGTTGCATCTGTGATTGAAGTGTGTAGATTAACGGTGGTGTCGAGGGAGCGCGGCACACGGGCGGCATTGTAGGGAACGGGTCAAATTTCCATGGCGACTATCAAGCACGAGCCAAAGCAAGCCACCGAGGTGGATCGCGCCGTCGGCAACCAAATTCGAATGGCGCGACGGCGGGTCGGCCTTACCCAGACCGACCTCGCAAAACGACTTAACCTCTCGTTTCAACAAGTTCAGAAGTACGAGAAAGGGATGAATCGCGTCGCCGCCGGCACGCTGGCGGAGATCGCCGTGGCGCTGGACACGCCGATCCAGTTCTTTTTTCCGGACCAGTTCAACGACAAGGCCGCCGCGCGCGGCTCCAACTGCTCAATGAGCGAGCTGAAATCGGAATGTCGGAAACTGATCAACAGTCTCCAACATCGCGATCAGCTTGATGCGGTCCATGTCGTTCTCGAAACGCTGGCCAACGTCCGCAGAGGGGCCGGCTAGGCGCCATCGGCGGCTAATCCCGGATCCCTGCTTGACAGCTCCCCGCTCGATAGCTGTTGAGCGATCGCCATGGCCGCATTAAGCGCGTCGACGAGTTCAATCACGCGATCCTCAGCGACGCCGGCCTGCTGCGCGTATCTCTTAAGCTCGACAAGCTCCGTTGCGATGTTCGACGCCATTCGCTGCAAGGCGTGCTCTTCGTACATTTTACCCTCCTTCGCCGCGGAACCGGTGGCGGCGCGTCCAAACCTCAATCCAGTCGTCCGCGGATCCTGCAGAGGCCCGGGCAATCGGCGGGCTTATGCCGGCGAGACGAGCCCTTGCTGAACCGGCCCAAGCCCCACCTAGGCGTACGGCTGACTTCACGACGCGGTGCGCTATCATGGACGTCCGCTCACGCCCGAAACAACTTAGCGAGAGGCGTAGTTACTTGATATTATTTACGATGCAGAAGCACCGCCCAGAAGTAGGGACGCCGGCGCCCGGAGCGGCGGGCGCTTGAGCGTCGCCTTGAAGCGGCTGCTCCAATGCACCGGCGCAGGGGTGGCGGTCCTCTCCTTGGCGCTCGTCGCCCTTGTTTTCTGGGGCGGTTTCCAAAGTCGCCTCGATCTTCCAACCGCGTTTTCCAACGACGGATCGCAGCGCGAGACGGGGGCCGACCACGGCTTCTCCGCCTGGGGGTCGGCCGCGGCGAACCCCTATTTAAAGTCAAGGATCGCCCTAGCCGACCGCGCGGGCCTTGCGATCGCAGCCGCGGTTGAAGGGAGGGTGTCTTTCAGCGCAGCGCATGGAAGCGCGGACCTTGAGACCCGCGCACCCATCACCGCCGCGACCCGCTTTCGAATCGCATCCATGACAAAGCCCATCGTGGCGGCGGCCGCCATGGCCCTCGTTGAGAGAGGAGAGCTGGCGCTGGACGACCAGATCGCAGCCTATATCCCGGCCTTCGCCGACGCCCGGGTTGCGACGTCCTACGCCGCCGAGCTCACGGGCGGTTTTTCAACCGAGCCTTTGGCGCGCCCCATCACCGTGGAAGATCTGCTCACCTTCACCGCCGGGATTGGAGCCGCCTCTGCGGATCGCGACAACTCCGGCCTTGGGGCGCGTTGGGAAGAGGTCCTAGGGCCTATGCATTGGTCGGCCCCCCTTGCGGATTTAGCCGACGCCATCGCCGCCCTTCCCCTGTACAACCAACCTGGAGAGGCGTGGCGCTATGGCATGTCGCTGACGGTGTTGGGCCGTGTGATGGAGGTCGCGACCGGCGATCCGCTTGACGAAGTCTTAGAAGAGCTTGTCTTCGCACCCCTTGGGATGGCCGACACCGGATTCATGCCCCCTCCTGGCGCGCGCAAGGGTCTTGCCGGCAGGTACACGCACCGGGGCGGCCGTTTGGCGAGGTTAGAGGATCCGCCCTACGACGCCGTCGGCCGGATCAGCGGCGACGGGGGGCTGGTGTCGACTCTGCCGGACTATCTCCGCTTCGCATTGATGCTTTGGAACCGAGGCGAGTATGGCGGGGTGCGTCTTCTGAGCGAGGCATCTGTCGACGCCATGACGACACCGCACGTATCGCGCGGCGTTTTGGCTGATTTCGGTGTAGACGGCCTGGGATGGGGCTATGGCCTCGCCGTCGTCGTCGACGCCGACGCGAGCCCGCTGCCCGACCGCAACGGGGACTTCTTTTGGCAAGGGATAAACGGCACCCAATTCTGGGTCAGCCCCTCGACCGGCTATGTCCAAGTCTACATGACGCAATACCGGCCGTCTGACGACGCTGAAACCCGCCCCCGAGGGGCCGAGATCCCGTTCGTCGCTCAAGGCATTCTCATGAATGCGATTCAACGCTAACCGCGCGCGTCCGTAAAATGCTTCGATAGCCGAAGCCCTTGGCCCTGATAATGGCTTCCCTCGCGGCCATACGCCTCGGCAGGCTTAGCCGCCATCGTTTCGTAGACCAGTTTGGCGACAGGTTGACCGTGTTCCAGGATGAAGGGCACGTCCCGGGACCGCACTTCGAGCACGGCGCGACTGCCGGCTTTATTGGTTCCGAACCCGGGATCGAAGAATCCCGCATAATGCGCCCTGAATTCTCCGAGTTCGGGCGCGATCGGCGCCATTTCCGCCGCTTGACCCAATGGCACCCGAACCGCCTCACGCGACGCAAGGATATAGAACTCGTCCGGGTTCAAAACGATCCGGCCCTGGCGGGGGAAGACCGGCTCCCAAAAGTCGGCGGCGTCGTGCCCGCCGATCTTGCGAAGGTCGATGACGCCGGCATGGCGTTTCGCCCGCCAGCCGACCGGTCCGCCGCCCTCCGGCTGGAGGTCGATGGAGACGACTTTCTCAGAAAGGGGCGCCGCCTCGCCGCGCCGCAGGCGGATCTGTGCGAGACAGTCGCCCGGGCGCGCCAGAATGGAGAACGTGCGCGGGCTGATCTCCAGATAAAGCGGACCTGTGTATCCCTTCGGCGCTTCGTCGAAGGCCTTTGCACGATTGGCGACGAGGCGGGCGAACACGTCGATCCGCCCTGTCGAGCTTTTCGGGTTGGCGCGCGCAGCGACGCCCGCCGGCAACCGCAAGCTCTCCTGTAAGGGCACGAGATAAACGCACCCGGTTTCCAGAACCGCGCCGCCCTGGGTCAGGTCCACGCGGTGCATCTGAACGCCCGGCTCCTGAAGCACGTCTTTCACCGCACGACCGCGGCCAGGCAGGAAGCTCGCCCTCACCCTGTAGGCGTCTTCAGCGAGACGGAGGTCTAAACTGGCCGGCTGGACCTGGCCCGGCGCCAAATCCTCCGCGCATCGAATAGCACCGGCGGCGGCCAGGCCCTCGATCTCCGTATCTGGCAGAACGCCCGCCTCCATCGCCCGTCCTCTTGACCCGCTTTGTGCGGCGACGCTTATGTCGCCCTCGGCTCCATTGGAAGGACACATTATGGCGGATTCGTCCGGGGGCGACCCGAAAACGGCGTGGCGGCCGGCCACAAAACTCGTGCGCGGCGGCCTTGAGCGGTCCCACCACGGGGAAACCGCCGAGGCGATGTATCTGACCTCGGGCTATGCCTATGAGAGCGCCGAGCAGGCCGCCGCCCGCATGCGGGGCGACTAGCCGGGCTTCGTCTACTCAAGATATGGCAACCCCACCGTCGCCATGTTGGAACGGCGGCTGGCGCTTCTGGAGGGCGCCGAGGCCTGCCGCGCGACCGCCTCCGGCATGGGTGCGATCTCCACAGCCGTCATGGCGCCCTGCCAGGCCGGCGACCGGGTCGTGGCGGCCAGCGCCCTCTTTGGGTCTTGCCGCTGGATCGTCGGCACGCATCTGCCAAGATACGGCATCGAGACGGAGTTCGTACCAGGTCATGACTTGGACGCCTGGGCCGCCGCTCTGTCCAGGCCGACGAAACTCGTTCTGTTGGAAACCCCCTCTAACCCGCTTCTCGATGCGGTCGATATTGCGGCTGTGGCGGAGATGTGTCGCAAGGCCGGTGCGATCCTCGTGGTCGACAATGTCTTCGCCACGCCGATCCTCCAGCGTCCGCTCGAGCTTGGCGCAGATATCGTCGCCTATTCCGCCACCAAACACATGGACGGTCAGGGTCGTGTCATGGCGGGGGCGATTCTCGGTCGAGCCGAGGCGCTGGACGAGTATTACGATCTCTACCTCAAGCACACGGGCCCTGCACCCTCGCCGTTCAACGCCTGGGTCGTTCTCAAGGGGCTCGAAACGCTGGACCTCCGGGTGCGTCGGATGGCGGCGAACGCAGCCCAGCTCGCCGAGGCCATCGCCGCTCACCCTAAGGTCGCCGCCATCCGCTATCCGGGCCGGGCCGACCATCCGCACTACGCGGTCCACGCAAAACAGATGGAGACCGGAGGCACTCTGCTTGCCTTCTCGGTCGAAGGCGGCCAGGCGGCGGCATTCGCCGTTCTTAATAAACTTTCTCTTGTCGACATTTCGAACAATTTGGGCGACGCGAAGTCCCTCGCATGCCACCCCGCGACGACGACGCATCGCGCGCTGACCGAGGACGAACGGGCCGATATGGGTCTGGACGCGAGCTGGATCAGGCTTTCTGTGGGCCTTGAGGACCCCGCTGATCTGGAAGAGGACATCATTTCCGCACTCGACTCGCTGTAGGACTGGACGCGAAAGGCGATCGCGATGGCAACAGGCGCTCCCTCGGCGATTTATGAGTGCGAAACAGACGGGATAGTGGTCCGCGTACGCCCGAGCTTTCTCCCCGATGAATCGGACGCGGCCGCCGGGCGCTTCGTTTGGGCCTACCATGTCACGATTGAGAACGCCGGCGCGGCCGCCATTCGGATCATCCGCCGGCATTGGCGGATCGTGGACGCCGGAGGCCGTACCCAAATGGTCGACGGCGAAGGCGTCATTGGCCAGACCCCGCGGATCGAGCCCGGCGAGAGCTTTAACTACACGTCCGGCGCGCCGCTTGGCGAACCGTCGGGCATTATGAGCGGGGCCTACGACGTCGAAACCGACGACGGCCGCCTGTTCGCCGTCGCGATCCCCGCGTTTTCCCTCGACTCGCCCTACGATACGGCGCGTCCAAGCTGAGCGTCGCCTCGCAGCCATGAACATGCGCCCTATTCTGCTGGCTGTCGGCTCCATGATCACGCTGTTGGGCGCTGCGATGATCCCTTGCGCGCTCATCGATATTCCACGCGGGCCGGAGGTCTGGTCGGTTTTCGCCGTCTCCGCCTTCGTGACGATCGGCCTCGGCGTCCTCATCGTCATCATGTCCGGCGGCGGACAACCGGTGACGGGCCAGCGAGAGGCCTTTCTGCTCACGGTTCTTGTCTGGGTGTTGCTGCCGGCCGTGGCGGCGGCTCCGCTGATCGGGCTTGGAAGCTCGGTCACCGATGCGATATTCGAGAGCGTTTCCGGGCTGACCACCACCGGCTCGACCATTCTCACCGGTCTCGACACCAAGCCGCAGGGGCTCCTCCTCTGGCGCGCCATCCTGCAATGGATCGGCGGCATCGGGATCATCGTCACGGCCATTGCTATTCTGCCGACCCTTCGCGTCGGCGGAATGCAGCTCTTTCAGATCGAGAGCTCTGACGTTTCGGGCAAATTCCTGCCGCGGGTCACGGAGATCGCGGCTCAGACCGGGCTAGTCTATCTCGTTCTCACGATTCTCTGCGCAATCCTTTATTTCGTAAACGACATGACCCCGTTTGAAGCCATCGCCCATGCCATGACGACGATGGCGGCGGGCGGATACTCGACGTCGGACGAGTCGCTGGGCCACTTTAGCAACGGGGCGATCAGCGTCGCCATCCTGTTCATGTTCCTAGCGGGACTGCCGTTCGCCGCGTTCGTCCTCCTCGCGCGGGGCCACCCAGTTGCGCTTTTTCGCGATCCTCAGCCGCGCCTTTTTCTCGGCATCGCGGTCGCAGCGCTCGCTTTCATCCTGCTTTACAACGCCTATGGCGGCGGGGGCGCGGTTTTTGAGGACGGCGACGCCGCGCTTCGGGAAACGGCCTTCAACGTCGTCTCGGTCCTAACCGGCACGGGATACGCCGTGGGCAATTACGCGGCCTGGGGCCCCGGCGCAGTGGCGGTGTTCCTGCTCTTGATGTTCCTTGGGGGGTGCGCAGGCTCCGCGGCGTGCGGGCTCAAAATGTTTCGCATCGAGATCGCAGCACGCGCCATTCTCGCCCATACACAACGCATGACCCAGCCCAACCGACTCGCCCCCGTGCGGTATGCCGGCCGTGTCGTCGACAACGAGACGCTGCAATCGGTCATGGTGTTTGTCTCTTTGTACCTGGCGACCTTTCTCGTCACCGCGGCGCTGCTCGGGCTCACCGGGGTCGACGCGATGACGGCGATCTCGGGCGCTGCGACCAGTGTCTCGAATGTCGGTCCGGGGCTTGGCTCCGTGATCGGACCCGCTGGCACATTCCAATCGCTTCCCGACGCCGCAAAATGGATCTGCTCAGCAGCGATGTTGCTCGGCAGGCTGGAATTCGTCGCGGTTTTCGTCGTCCTGTCCCCGCGCTTCTGGCGCGGTTAGGAGGTGGGCCCGGTGACGTCGTCGATCGGAATCCGATAGATCCTTGAGCAGAACTGACAGTCTGCTGCCAGCGCTCCATCAGGCTCGACCATCTCACGCAACGCGGCGTCGGGCATCGTCGTCAACGTCTCCCGCAAACGGGTTTCATTGCACGTGCATTCATCGCGTAGGCGCGACGCCGCCTCCAGGCGGACGCCGTCCTCATGAAAGAGACGATAGAGCAGTCTGTCGGCGGGCAGATCCGGATCGACGAGTTCGGTGTCGGTCAGGGTCGAAAAGAGAGCGTCGGCGGTTCGCCATGCGTCCTCGGTCTCGCCTCTGGCATCATCGGCGGCCACCTGCTGAACCATCAGTCCGCCGGCCCTCCACGAGGCCGCAGCCCCCGGGGCGCGCAGCTCGGCGACGGAGAGCGCGACGCGGGTGGGCACCTGTTCCGATTGGCTGAAATAAGTTTCCGCGCATTCCGCCAACGTCGCACGCTCCATAGCGACGATCCCCTGATAGGGTTGGCTCTCCGCCCCGTCCCGTACCATAATGAGCGCCAGGACGCCAGAACCAAACACTTGAGGCATATGGGCGCGCGCGCCGCGATTAATGCGATCGAGGCGCTCCCACTTCTCTTTATCGAACCGGGCATACCCCCGCAGGCCGCCGTCGGTGCGGTACTCGGCAACTAAGAGCGAAATGGGCCCCTCGCCCTGGGCCTGAACGAGAAGTTTTCCGCTGAACTTAAGCGACGAGCCGACCAGGGCGGCCAGCGCCAAGGCTTCACCTAGAAGCCGTGCGACGCCGTCGGGATAATCGTGGCGTTGAATGATCGGCGTCAAACTGTGCTCGCCCATCCGGGCGATCCGGCCGCGAACCGGCTGGTCCTCGATCTGGAAGGTCGCGACCAGATCATCTTCGGCCGCCTCGCCTAGACTTCGAGACACCATTTCAAGATCGCCTTTTGCGCGTGTAAGCGGTTTTCGGCCTCGTCGAACACGAGCGACCGCGGCCCGTCGATCACGTCGGCATCGACTTCTTCGCCGCGGTGGGCGGGCAGGCAGTGCAGGAAGACGGCCTGCTCATTGGCGAGCGACATGAGCTCTTCCGTCACCGCGAACGCGTCAAGCTCCGCCAGCCGGTCGTCCGCGTCCTCGTCGCCCATAGAGACGAACGTGTCGGCGATCACGACATCCGCGCCCGCGACGGCGTCCTCGGCGGTTCCCAAAATATCGATCCGCCCTTGCTGCGCCCGGGCGATTTCGAGGTCGTCTTCGTCTGGCGCGTAGCGAGGCGGCGTGCCGATCGCGAGTGTGAACCCAAATTTCGGAGCCGCGTGAATAAAGCTGGAGCAAACATTGTTGCCATCGCCGACCCATGCGAGCCGCGCACCCTTTAAATCGAGTCCGTGCTCCTCCAGGGTTTGCAGGTCGGCCATGATCTGGACGGGGTGGGAGCGCTCCGTGAGACCGTTGATCACCGGAACGCTCGCCGCGTCTGCGAAGGTTTCAAGATCCGCGTGGCTGTTCGACCGGATCATCACGGCGTCGACATAACGCGAGAGAACCCGAGCCGTGTCGTCAATCGTCTCCCCGCGGCCCAGCTGCATGTCGCCAGCATTAAGCACCATTGATCCGCCGCCGAGTTGCCGGATCGCTACATCGAAACTCGCACGCGTACGGGTCGAGCTTTTCTCAAAGATCATCGCGAGTATATGGCCCGCCAGCGGCGCGCCCTCGTCGATGCGGCCCTTCGGCCAACCGGCGCGAGCGGCCTTTGTTCGCTTGGCATCGTCTAGAATCGCCCTGAGGTCATGGGCGTCGATTTGCCAGAGGTCTAGAAAATGGCGCATGGGTCTGCGGCTCATGGGACAGCGGAGGGAGAAGCTAATTGCGATCGCCGGCCCCGAAAAGGGGCGCAGCATGATTGACGTGGGCTAGGCGGCGTGGGCGTCCCGGGTTGCAGCGAGGCAATCGTCCAGCGTCGCCACCGCTTCGCGCACATCGGCTTCGGTGATGATTAAAGGCGGTGCGAGGCGCAATACGTTCTCACCGGCGACCCCCACAAGCAGCCGGCGGTCCCGCGCGAGCGCTTGGACCGGCTTGGGATCGACCTTCAGCTTCAACCCTGTCAGCAGCCCTTTCCCACGGACTTGATCGACCAAATCGGGATAGCTGTCGGCGAGGCTCTTCAGCCCCTGAGCGACGGCGCCAGAGACCCGCCGCACCCCCTCGAGGAAACCCTCGTCTGAAATCGTGTCCCAGACGGCATCGCCCACCGCCATCGCGAGAGGATTGCCGCCATAGGTCGAACCGTGGCTGCCGGGCTGCATGACGGCGCCGACTGCCTCGGTCATGAGACATGCGCCGAGGGGAAAGCCGCCGCCCACGCCCTTCGCCACGCACATGATGTCGGGCTCGGCGCCGGCCGCCCAATCGTGGGCGAACAAACGGCCGGTTCTGCCCATCCCGCACTGGACTTCGTCATAGATCAAGAGCGCCCCCCGCTCGTTGCAGAGCTTTCTGAGGCCGACGAGGCACGCCTCGGGGATCGCGCGCACGCCGCCCTCGCCCTGAACGGGCTCAACGAATACGGCCGCGGTCGTCTCTCCGACTGCGGCGTTAAGCGCGTCATGGTCCCCGAATGTCAGCTGCTTAAAGCCCTCAAGCGGCGGGCCGAACCCTTCAAGGTACTTTGGATTGCCGCCCGCATTGATGGCGCCCAGCGACCGGCCGTGGAACGCGCCCGTGAACGTCACGAACTCGATGCGCTCAGGCGCCCCATTGGCCCAGTGGTGTTTCCGCGCAGATTTCAGCGCGCATTCCACCGCTTCCGTGCCGGAATTGGTGAAGAACACGCGATCAGCAAACGTGTCTCGACATATTTTGTCAGCCAGTTGCTCGCCCTTCGGCACGCGAAACATGTTCGAGGTGTGCCAGAGTTTCCGGGCCTGATCGGTCAGAACGTCGACCAAAGCCGGGTGCGCATGGCCGAGGGCGGTGACGGCGATCCCGGCGATGAAATCGAGATAAGCCGTTCCCTCCTCCGTAAAGAGACGCGCCCCCTCGCCTCGTACAAACACCTCCGGCGGCGGCGCGTAGACGGGCATCAGGTGCTCACGGGAATCCATGTCGGAAGCCTTTCTCGGACAGCCACGTAACATGCTCGACGTCCGATACGCCGACACGGAAGTCAACCTCGCGCGGAGGTCTCCACATTACTCAGTCGTCATCCGTCCGTCAGGCGATAGAGAGGTGCGCTATGCTCCTTACTCCGTCCGGAAAGACCGTGCAGGCGGCCAGCATTACGAAACCATAATCTCATTTTGGCGACCCTGTTATTGACGATAAACGAAAAATACTTATTTATAATCGATAAGCCGGTCGGGTGGTTCGGTGCTCCTCCTAGCCCCCACCTCACCCTGAGCCACCTGCGTCGCCTGGCCGGCCCACATACCCATTTGACCTTGGCGGCCCAGGTTTCACCGGGCCGCCGCTTCTTTGGTCGAAGAAAAGGCGCAGTCCCGAATGGAACTGCGCCTAAGGAATGCGGCGTTTCCTCCCAGAAACTCGCAATGTCAACAGAATGCGAGCGTCACAGAGTTGTCAAGGGCGTCGCGAGAACGACTCGAAAAATAGATCAAACAAAGGGTTATCGGCGCGGAAGATGTATTCCGGCTTTAAGATCGCGACCGGGCCGACGCCAGCTTCAGCCAAACGTCGAGCAGCATTTGATGCCTCATTTTTTGATATTTGCGCATCATTTGTGCTTTTTATGGTCTCCAGACCCAAATCACGCGCAAGATCCACCCTAATGGGATGGGTCGTTCTTAGAATGCGGGTCTGCTCAGCTCGCAAGCGTGCGTCGATCGAGTCGAGGAGCGTCCGAAGAACGGACATGAGATCCTCGTTCCAGGGCGCCTTCAGCGATCCGACCAGGGCCGCTTCGCTCTGCAGAATCACACCGTCGTCCAGAACCTTGAGGTGATTAGCGCGCAAAGTGGCCCCGGTGCTTGTGATGTCCACGATCAAATCCGCCGCGCCGGAGGCTGGGGCGGCCTCTGTCGCCCCGGCGCTTTCGACCAGCCGGTACTCGCCCACAGACCGGTTTGCAAAGAAGCGACGGGTTAATCGGAGATACTTTGTCGCCACTCTAAGGCGCCGGCCATGCCGCTCTCGGAAGAGGGCGCCGGCCGCTTCAAGGTCGGCCATTGTGGACACATCGATCCACGCCTCGGGAACCGCGACGACGACGTCGGCTCCGCCGAAACCGAGCTTTTTTATAACGCAGGCATCCCGAGACAGGTCCGGCGATAGATCATTCAATAGATCTTCACCGGTGACACCGACATGGAAAGCCCCCTCGATCAATCCTTGGGCGATCTCCCGAGCCGAAAGAAGCAGCACGTCGGCGCTCGGCAGGCCTTTCAGGGCGGCGGTGTACCCGCGCTCGCCGCCCGCCTGACGGAGTTCGAACCCGCAATCGCGAAAAAACGTCTCGGCGTTGTCCTTAAGCCGGCCCTTGGAGGGGATGGCGATCGTCAACCGCGTCATGCCGCGCTCCCGCCGCGCGCCGCCGCTATGCGGTCGGGCCGAACAACGCCTCCGATGGCGGTGGTTTCGACGGCGCCGCCCGACAGGTGGCCGATCAGCAAATCATACCGACCGCCCGCCGCAAGCGGTTCGAGAGCGCCAGCGCCCGGTCCAAACATCTCAAATACGAAGCCATCATAATAGTTGAACCGCCGACCAAACGGGGTGCCGAACCAGGCCTCGGCCCCGTTCGCCGCCGCCGTCACCGCGTCGGCGCTCCGCGCCAGCGTCTCTAGGCGCGGGGCGAGCGTCGACAGATCCGCACGGTTGAGAACCTCAGCCAACGTATCGGCGGCGGCCTCTAGCGGCGTTTCAATCGCCAAGATCTCGTCCAAAATCCGCTGCGCTTCGGGCGGCGGCGGATCGGACGCATCCCGGGCCTGCGCCAAAAGCCGCTCGGCGACCTCGTCAAGGCGACGAGCGCCGAGGTCTCGAACGCCAGCGAAGCTCAGCATCCCTGTAACAAAAGCTTCGGCCTCCGCCGGGTTCAGATCTCCAAGCTTTGAGAGAAAGGCGGCGCGCGGACGGCTCGCGTCGGACAGAGAGGACGTGACGCGACCGGCGCGCCGGAATGCGCGCTTGAGGTTCTCCGCCGTCGTCGACGACAGGTTCATCGCGTCGACGACGGCGGGGAAAAGCGAAAGGTCGCCACACCATATCCGATCGATCGAGGCGCCCGCCGCGGCCGCTGCAGCATGAACCGCCCCAAACGCTTTCGCATCGACGTCCGGCGTCCGCGGCGCGCCGAAGCGCTCGAAACCGACTTGGATGAACTCGAGCGGATCGCCCTCGACGATCGGCGCGCGGAACGCCCGCGCAGCATAGCGTCGCACCGCTTCGCCCCCGCCGCCAGATCTTCGCCGCTCCGCTTCTTGTTGACAGACGGCGAGGGTAAGATCGGGACGGAGCGCCAACTCAACACCGTCCGGTCCGGGATCGGCAAGCACGCACAGGCGGGACCGCACCGCTTCGCCGGAGAGTTCGAGGGGAAGCGACGCCGGCAGCACGAGCGGCGGATCGACAAGATCGCCGCCGAGCGCTTCGAAAGAGCCCCGGGCCGCAGCGGCCAGCTCATCCAACATCGAACGCCTCGACGATCTCTCTGACCCGTGCGGTCATCTCGCCCCGCGGGGCCTCGAACTGACCGGGGCGGGCCTCTCGCCACTCCTCATGGGACTCGATCGCAGCGGCTTTGGCGGCGCCGACCTTCAAATTCTTAATCGTTACAACGCCCTTGGCCCTCTCGTCTTCACCGACTATGACGACGGCGGGTGCGCCCCGACGGTCTGCGTATTTCATCTGCGCGCGCATGCCCGACGAGCCGAGATACGGCTCGGCCCGCAGCCCCGCCCTACGCAGCTCCGCGGCGAGTTCGAGGGCGTCTCCGGGCCGGTCTTTGTCGAGGTTCAGAACGACGACGGGGCCCGAAAACGCGCTCTGAGCCCCAGCCAGCGCAAACGCGGTCGCGAGCCGACTGACGCCGACGGAAAAACCGGTCGCAGGCGTCCGCTCGCCGGTGAACCGAGCGACGAGGTCGTCATAGCGCCCGCCGCCGCCGACCGAGCCG
>CAYYNG010000002.1:16671-21115 GCA_964472435.1 uncultured Hyphomonadaceae bacterium
CACGCGGCGGCCATCTGGGTCCGTTTGCTCCGTGAGAAGCTCTGCTTCGAAAACGGGACCTGTGTAATATTCCAGGCCACGGACGACCGAAGGATCGAACCGGACATCGCGCTCCGGCGCGCCAAACGCCTCGAGCGCCGCTCCGATCGCCTCAAGCTCATCGACGCCGGCTCTTCCCTCGCTCGTATCACCAGCGGCGAACGCCAGTGCGGCAAGCGTATCGGCGCGGGTGTCGGAGCCCGCCTCGGCGAACGCAAGGACGCGTGCCACATCGCCCGGAGCGAGCCCTGCGCCCTTCGTAAAGTCGCCCGACTCGTCGAGTCGGCCCTCCCCCAAAAGATCGGCGACGCCGGCGGGCCCGAGGCGGTCGAGCTTGTCGAGGGCGCGGAGCACGGCAAGCCGCCCACCCTCACCGCGCACGCCAGCGCCTTCCAGAACGCCGTTGAGGAGCCGGCGAGTGTTGACCCGGATCACGAATTCCCCGTCTGCTGCGCCGGCGGCGCGTATCGCTTCCGCGGCCATGGCGATCATCTCAGCGTCGGCCGCCGGACCGCCCGCGCCAACCGTATCGGCGTCGCATTGCAGAAACTCTCTAAACCGGCCCGGTCCCGGTTTCTCATTGCGCCAAACCGGACCCGCGGCATATCGACGAAACGGCTTCGGCAGGGTCTGCCAGTGCTCGGCGGCGAAGCGCGCGAGCGGCGCCGTTAGATCGTATCGGAGGGCGACCCACTGCTCATCGTCATCTTGCAGCGCGAAGACGCCCTCATTCGGCCGATCAGCGTCCGGTAGGAATTTGCCAAGAGCGTCGGCGTACTCAAACGCGCCCGTCTCCAGCGCTTCAAAGCCCCATCGTTGATAAACAGCCGTCACCCGCTCCACGATGGCGTGTTCGGCGCGAAGCGTCGCTTCCCGCCGATCGGGAAACCCTCTTGGTTTCCGAGCAAGATCCTTTCGGTGTTTCGGGACGTCGGTCATTGGCGAAGCGGGGACCCTGCAAGTAGACGCTCGGCCTTAGCGGACGGCGGCCGCCCTGTGAAGCGCGGCGCTAGAAGGCGTATTTCACTGAGCAGCCGTAGGCTTTGGACGTCGGCGTTGCGACGGGCCGGTCGCTTGCGAGATCGGCTAGAGCGGAGCGGACGTAATTTTCGGCAATATCGAGATCCTCAACGCGGGCGGAGGCGATTGAATCGATTGCGCCGGCATAGACAAGCGCGCCGTCGGCGTTGACGACGAATATGTGCGGCGTCGTCTCGGCCCCGTATAGCCGTCCAAGCGCGCCCTCGGGATCGAGAAGAACCGCCCGTGGCGCCGCGCCTCTTGCTGCGGTGAGATCATTCGCCTCCGCGGCGGTGACATATCCTTGCTCACCAGGAGCCGAAGACGCGACGGTCAGCCAGACGACGCCCTCGGCCGCCGCCTCGGCCTGCAGCGACTGCATGCTGCGCCGCGGTTCGGAATAGTGTTTCTTTACAAATGGACAGCCGTGATTGGTCCACTCCAAAACAACCGTTTCGCCGGCATAGTCTGCGAGCGAGACGGTCTCGCCGGCGGATGTCGCGGCGGTGAAGCCGGGCGCGAGCGCGCCGATCTCTTGAGCATCGGCTGTAGAGGCGACAAGAGCTGCGGCGGTTAAGGTCACAGCGGCGGCCATGCCGGCTGCCAACCCTAAACGGCGGCGATTGAGCATCCCGATCTCCCCGATTCATGCTCTTTACGATGTGGACTCGACGAGGTCGATCACAAGGTCCGGGCTTAAAATCTCTGGAAGAATTCGCGGTTCCGACGCGCCAGGCGGATAGTACAGGTACATCGGCACGCCTGGACGGCGGCGACGCTCCAGCTCCGCGGCGATCACCGGATCCTGGCGGGTATAATCCGCAACGAGAAAGGCGACATCGTTTCGCTGAAACGCCGCCTGGACCGCTTCGCGCCGCAATGTGGTCGCCTTGTTGAGCTGGCAGGTCGCACACCACGTTGCAGTGAAATCGACGAAAATCGGGCGGCCGTCGGCCATAAGGGCCGCGACGCGATCCGGGCTCCAGGCCTCGGTTTGATACCTGGCCGCATAGGCGGTGGAGGCGCCGGCGGCGGGCGCGGGTCCGTTAGCGATGTTGGCTGGATAGGCGACCCCCAGGAGCAGCGCCGCAGCGCCGGTGGCCTGCAACGGCCGCTTCATTCCACCGCCCGCCGCATCGAGCAGCCATATACCGAACGCAATCGCAGCCGCGCCCGCCACCGTCCACGCAACGGCGTTGAACCCCGACAGCGCTCCCAAGACGGAGAGAAGCCAAGCTGCCGTAAGAAACATTGGGAACGCGAAAAACTGTTTAAGCCGCTCCATCCAAGCGCCTGGTTTAGGCAAAAGCGACTGTAGCCCTGGAGCGAAACTTAGAACAAGAAAGGGTAGCGCGAGGCCCAGCCCCATGGCGAGGAACACGGCGAAAACCGCGACCGCGGGCTGGGTCAGCACCGCGCCGAGCGCGACACCCAGGAACGGACCGACGCAGGGCGCGCCGACAACCGCGGCGAGAACGCCGGTGAAGAAAGCGCCGGCCGAGCCCTGCTTCGCGGCCAGCCCCGACCCCGCGCCCATCAAGGAGCCGCCGACTTCGACGACCCCGAGGAGCCAAAGCCCGATCACGAACATTATTAACGCGAGGATCACGACAACGGGCGGATACTGAAGTTGAAAGCCCAGTGTCGCCGTTCCCGTCGCCGCGCGAACAGCGACGATCGCGGCGGCCAGGGCAGCGAACGAGACCAAGACGCCGGCCGTGTACCAGACGCCGTGGCTGCGAAGCTCGGCTCTCTGCCCCGAGGCGGCCGCGCTGACGAGCCCCAAGGCCTTTATGGACAAGACCGGCAGAACACACGGCATTAAATTGAGAACGAGACCGCCGAGGAGGGCAAGGCCGGCGATGGCCAAAAAGCCGCTGGCGGACAGCGGCGCAGCCATTGGCGAGGCCGGCGCGCCGCCCGATGTTCCGGCCAGAGGCGGCCCCGGCTGCGCCGTCAGCTCGAAGGCTGTCCGCGCGCCATCGGGCGTTTCTTGGACCACGACGCCGCTTAGGGGCCCGTCGGGATTCTCGGGTCGAGGATCGGCCGCCAAAACGATGGCGGCTCCTTCGGAACCGAATGCCACCGTCTGCTCCGCGGCGTCGACGATATCATGCTGGAAGGGAAAGAACCTGAGATAAGACGCGTTCGGTGCAAGCTGGCGGGACACAAGGCTGAGGGTCCAGTCCGCGCCGGTTCGAGTGATCGCAGCCTCGCCCTCGAACGGAGCCGGCGCCTGGGCGACCGCCGCCGCGATCTCCGCGCCCGCCGCGCTGTCGACCACCGACGTCCCGTTCAGCGGCACCGTAAGTTGGACGGGCGCGGTTTCCGGGATGCAAACATCTTTGCAGATGAGATAATCAGCCTGCCCCTCGAGTCGGATCGCCTCCGCGGCCGCGTCCGAAACCGTGATGGGGAATGGCAGCACAAGCGTGCCGTTGTACCCATAGTCCATCAATTCGCCGGGAATGACGGCGAGCTCATGCGGCGCCGGCCACACATAGGCGCCGACCGCGCCCCCCTCTTGCGCCGACCAGGCGATCGTCGGCGGCAGGCCGGCGTCTCCCGGGTTCCGCCAATAGACATGCCAGCCCTCTTCCGTTTCGAGCTTAAGGGCGGCGTAAAAGGTCTCGCCGGGCGCGGCGCTTTTCCGCTCAACGATGATGTCGACCAAGGCGTGTCCCGCGTCTACGGGTTCGGCGACCGCGCCGGCGAACGACAATACGGCGGCGACGATGGCGGCGATGAACCGTGTCATGTCAAACCTGTAAGAGCGCGCGCCCGTTGCGCGCGCGTCTGATATCGCCCCAAACGCGCGCGGGCGGAACCACCTCGCTTGATTGTGACTGTCGCGGCGGCGGCGGCGTGAGCTTGCAGGATCAGGCCTGGGCGGCCTGCGAGCGCCGAAGCGCGCGGTTGATCACCCGCTCCCAATTCAGCAACGAGATCATGTGCGCGTAGATCGCACCCAGCGCACCGTTGCGGCGAAGCTCCAGAGTTTGCTCATCGGAGAGGGTCGCCAACTTCTCCTCGGTGATCGCGAAATAGTCTGCGATTTTCTGCGGCTCGCCGGCTGGATTTCCAGCCGCGTCCCGCCCTTGGAACGTCACCGATTTTTCTTCGAAGAGGCCCATGGTATTCATCATATTGATGAAATCCGAGGTCGCGCGACGTTGCCGCTCGAACTCCTTGCAGAACTCGATGGCGTCTTGAGTGAACTTCGACGGTTCGCCATTCTCGAAAAACGGAATATCCGGCGCTTCGCTGACCATCGGGGCCTCGCGATCGATACATAGCATAAGACGCTCAGCGGAATCGTCGCTTGCAAAAACAAAGGGATAGCGACGGACGAACGCCGGCAGGTATTGGTCCTGCTCCGGCTGGC
>CAYYNG010000003.1:0-20717 GCA_964472435.1 uncultured Hyphomonadaceae bacterium
GCGTGGAACTGGATCGCCCGGCCGATCACCACGGAGGCGTGGATGATGCCGGTGAGGACCAGCGAGCCGCCGGCCGCCCAGACGATCAAATACGCTGCGGCCGGGATCACGAGATGGATGATCAGAGAGATTGAATTGTAGCGGTCGTCCAGGAACCGCACAACGCGGTTCTCTTTCAGCCAAGTCGGCGCGGGGCGGGCCATATCCTTCGGGTCGCGCCACAGGATCCAGCCGACCCAGGCCCAGCGTTTCGATTCGAACGGATTGTGCGGATCGCCGGGCCCGTCGGCGAAGCGGTGGTGCTGGGAATGATAATTCACCCAGTCTTTGATCGTGCCCTGCATGGCGAGCGCGCAATTGACCATGACGATCAGCTGCGCCGGCCATTTCAGCTCGCCCGCCCGGTGCTGCCAAATCCGGTGCAGCGGCCCGATGCCTAAATTGCAGAGGAAAACCGCAAACGCCGCCGTCGCAAGACCGATGGGCAAGTAGCTCCACTTCAGTCCGACGCCGGACACCAGCGCGCCGACCAAGATCATCGCCGTCAGCAGAACCACGCCCAAAGCGGGGTAGATGAACGCGGAAAACAGCGTGGCGAAGTTAAAGGTCTGCCAGGTTTTCGGAATGGCGATCGAGCGTGGCGTCATCGAGGAACCTTTTACATTTCGAGAAGCGGCCTTGAGCATGAAAATCGTTAGCATGTTCCGCTCAAGAAGAAAGACGGCAAAACCTTAAGAAATCGGTGCGGCGGATCGCGCCGGGGGCGACGGATCGCGCCTCGGTTAGGGCCCATGCGCCCGAAGCGCCGCACATGCGTGCTCACGACATTCGGGCGCGGCTGCCAGGGCCGATAGAAAGCGTGATCAATAGTCGCGGGTCCACTGCACCGTGAAGCGCTGGTCGTTATTCGAGCCCACCTCGGCGCCGACCTCGACATTGTTGAACGGCGTCCATTCAAGGCCCACCGCCGGATCCCCGTCCGTGGTGTTGCGCACCTCGACATAAACGTTCGGCGCGATGTACTTGCCCGTGCTGATGGATGTCGCCCCGGACGCCGTTTGCGCGACATCGATCCGGTCAATCCCGGTTATGTTTTCAAGGCTGCCGATCGGATTGAAGCCTCCCCCGCCCGCGGCAAGACTGGCCACGGCGACCCCGAGACGCGCCGCCTCGATCGGGCTGAGTTGGGCGGGCGACCGACCGAACAGCAGTCTCGACAAGATCTCGTCTTCGGGCAGCGAGGGTGAAGAGCTGAGCTCAATCCGGGGGCGTTCGGGGGTGCCACTGATCTCGACGAAGGCGGTGATGTCGGCATTGGTGCGCTCGGCGCGGATATCAAGCGCCGCTTGGGACGGGTCGCCGTCGAACCGGATCTCGCTATCGTCGAATTCGAAACGCTGCGTGGCGAGGCTGTAGCTGCCGCGGACGATGCCGGCCTCTCCGGAGATCGCTGGATCGGCGAACGATCCTGTCACCCGCGCATCGATCGAAAGCTCGGCGTCGAGCCCCTGGCCCTCCGCAAAGATCCGGCCGGGCGCGCGGATCCGAACATCGAGCGACGACATCGCCTCATCGGCGGGGGGCGGCGGGGGCTCGTCTTCGCTGGGGAACCGCACGTCGACCGTGGGCCGGCCGCCGCCCGACGGCAGAGCGTTCAAATCGATGTCCGCGCGATCGATCACGAGGTCGCCGATCAGCGCGACGCCCTCCCGCCGGCTTGAGAAGGCAAGATCGCCCGAGACCGTCGCCCGCGCTTCGCGGCGCTTCACAGCGGCCAACCGGTCCCCCGTGATGGCGACCTCCCCGAGACCGGATCCATCGAGCCGCAAGCCCCCGGACGCAGTCAATTCTCCCCCATAGGCGCCGGCGGCCGACGCGCTGACGACCTCCACCACCTGCCCGTCGAACCTCAAGGCCGTTTCAATCTCCTCGAGGCGAAGGCCGAGCCCGCCATGCTCGAACGCGCCCCCGGCCAGGCTCGCCGCGCCGGTCAATCCGCCGCGCTCCAAGGGCCATTCGCCGTCGAGATCGGCGTCGATCCGGCCATTGGCCCGAATGTCTTCGGGCAGCGCCAATGCGGCGAGCGTGCCGATCTCCCCGTCTGCCGAAGCCTGTACCTTCACGGCGGCGTCGGGGTTGAAGGCGATCGAAAGCGGCGCCGCAGACGCCGCGACGGCGGTGCGCGCCGAGGCGGCGATCCGAAGGTCGTCGCCCAGCGTTTCAATGTCCACAGTCAAAACATCGCCCGTTAAGTCCGCCTCGATCAGCGCATCCAGCGGCGGCGCCTCGCCCTCTGGCACGACAAGGCCGGACAGCGAGACCGACGCCGTTCCCTCAAAGATGTCGCCCTCCCCGGCGAAAGCGGCCTCGCCCGAAACGACCCCGTCCAAAGGCTGGGAGCCAATGAATTCCAGAACCTCGGCGGCGGACATGTCAGACAGGCTGGCCGTGAGCCGGGCTGCATCGGAGCTGAGACGGGCGTCCATTTGGAGCGCGCCGCCAAAGCCGGCCACCTCGCCCGCGAGTTCAAGCCCGTCCGGGCCCGAGACGAGGGCGAGCGGATCCTTTGTTTCAAATCCGAAGCGTCCGACGTTCGAAGTCGCCGTAAGGCGCGCCTCGACGGTTTCGCCGCCGAGACCCGAGACCTCGCCATTGACGTCGACCAGGGCCTCGCGTTCGAGGCCGTTCAGTGTCGCACGTCCTTCGAGGCGCCCCGTGATCTCGACCGCTTCGATCGGCCCCCTCGCGCCGAAGCGCGCCCGATCGGCCCGCAACGCGCCTAAGACGAGGTCGGTGACCGTCCCATCGATCTCCACGATTTCGCCGGTCAGTTGGGCTGTTCCGTCGATATCTCCGAACGGGAGACCGAGCGGCGCCGAGCCGGAAACAAGCAACTCCGCGACAAGGTCCCCCAGCCCTTCGCGGCCGCCCGTCGCCGCCCCTTTTAAGGTGAGCGGCCCCCAATTCGCCGCAAGATCGTCAATGCGCCAACGGCTCTTGGACGAAAGGCCGAAACCTGCGGAGGCGAGGATCGGAGCGGTCGGATGGTCCGCGCTCAGCCGGCCGGTTCCGCTGACGTCGCCGTCTCGGAGACCGATGTCCGCTCGAAGATCCACGGCGCGGTAGCGCTCGCCGCCCGCCTCGACCGAGGGGGCGGCCACCATCGCTGCGATGGTGAGATCGTCGACCGGCCCGCGAAGGGTCGCCGTGGCCGTCGTCGAGGAGACAGCGAGCGGGCCGACCGGGCCCGGTCCGGCATCGAGCCCGGCGGTCAGGGCCAGGTCGCCATTCGCTGCGATCCGCCCAGCGGCGTTGAACCGCAGCGCGCCCGACGTCGCCTCGGCGCGCTCCACCAAGGTGTCCCCCCCGCGCAGGGCGCCGGCGAGGGTCAGTTCGACCGTCTCTCCAAGCCAAGGCCGCAGCGCTTCGGGCTGCTCATACCGGCTCAACGCCCCGTCGAAACCGAACAGCGTCTCCTGGGACGACGCCTGGTCGACCCGCCAGCGCCCGCGCAGCCGTGAGGCCTCGCCCAACTCCACGATCCGGCCGCGGAGGCGCACCTCGCCTTCGAGCTCCGCAAGCCCGGTTTCGAGGTCGACCCGCCCCTGCGCGGTCGCCGAACCTCCGGCCCCTGAGACGCGCGACTCGTTTATGCGCAAGGCGCCGCCATCGAGGGGATAGCGGATCGCGACATCGACGGAGGGGTGGTCGCCGGCGATGTCGGCTGCAAGGCCGGCGGGCCCGCGGACCCGCTCGCTTTCGAGCTCCAGGTCGACGCGGACATCGTCTTGATCGTAAATGATGGCGAAATCGCCGCCGCCGGCCGCCGCTCGCCACGCCTCGAACCTCGCATTTCGAAGCGCGAGATCGCCGACGAAGATAACCCCGCCCCGATCCTGCGGCGAAAGCTGACCTTCGAGCACGACCCGTTCGACCGAGCCGCCATCGAAGCCCGAAAGCCGCATCGGCGCGCCGCTTTCGATCTTGACCGACGCGTCCGCCGCAAGGCCGAGATCCTCAAGATCGAGGGGTCCGTCGAACGAAACCGTCACGGCTTCTGCGACGGCTTCGAGCTGCAGCGGCGCCGCCGCCGGGTTTTCGAGATCGAGACGCGCGGTCACGGCGACCTCGCCTCCGAGCCGATCCTTCAAGTCCGCCAACACCGGATGACCGGCAAGCGACAGATCCAGCCGAAGCGTCGCCTCATCGCGCTCCCGGTCGGCTTCGCCGTCGATGATCTGCTCGCCATCGATCCGCACATCGGCGACCGCGGCCCAGCGATCGAAGTCTCCATCGCCCGTCAGGACCGCGTCAATTCGCTGATCGTCGGCCAGCCCGGCGAGGCTGGCGAAGAGGCCGCCGGCCGGCCCGGAGAGGACGGCGCGGCCAGCGAGCGGCGACCGCCGCCCCCAATCAAGCTCGACATCGAGGCGGTCCCCCTCGCCGGCTTCTGGCGTCAGGGCGAGGTCCAAGAGGCCGGTCGCCCCCTCGAACGCGCCTCGTCCCTCTAGGCTGAAAACGGCCTCTCGGCCGGCGACCCCTTCCGCTAGTTCGATGCGGTCCAGGACCAGCTCGTCCAAGGCGCCCGCGCGGATGGGCGAGCCGCCTCCGCCTTCCGAAGCCGGCGCCTCCGGGATGACGGGGCGCCGATCGACCGCGATCCGATCAGCGGAGAGAGAGGCGACCCGCAACGCGCCGCCGGTGAGCGACCATGGCCGCCAATCCGCCTTAACGGACTCCGCCGTCAGCCAAACGCCCTCGGCATCCGATACGGTGACCCGGGCGAGCTCGAAGCCGCCCAGGAGGTCGCCATCCAGTCCATCGATCGCGATCGTCTGACCCGCCGGCGCGGCGGCCTCGATCCGCCGTTCGACGAAACCGCGCCCGGGCTCGGTCATGGCCAGCACGCGGATGACGACGACAATGGCGGCTAGGACGCTGATAAGCGCTCCCACCGCCCACGCGATGCGTCGGACCATGGGCCGTCGCAGGAGGGCGGCGAGCCGATTGGATCGGGTCTCCGCCGCCATCAGAACGCCTGCCCGATTGAAATATAGACCTGCACGGGGTCGTCGAACTCCGTTGGATTGATCGGCGCGGCGATGTCGAGGCGGATCGGCCCGGCCGGCGTCAAATATCGAACCCCTGCGCCCGCGCCGTACGCCACGTCGTCGAACCCTGGATACGGATCTTCATTTACACTGCCCGCATCCACAAACGCCACCAGTCCGATGTTTTTCGTCACGCGCCAGCGCAGCTCCGTGGAGGCTTCGAAGAGGCCGCGGCCGCCGATGGGGTTCTCCTCTGCATCCCGTTCGCCGACGTCCTGAAATCCGAAGCCACGGACGCTGGCCCCCCCGCCGGCGAAGAAGCGCCGATCCGTCGGCAAATCGAACAGATCCGCCCCGAAGACCGAACCGACGCGCAAGCGGGCGGCTCCGACGACGCGGCGCTGCGCGCCGAACGGAACATAGCCGCTGACCTGGGCCGTGGAGCGGAGAAACTGGGTCGGGTCGTCCCCCACCGCCACCGAGGGCTCGACCCTCGCATCCGCCCGCCAACCCCGCGTGGGGTTGAGCGGATCGTCCGATCGGTCGATCCGCGCGCCCGCCGTCAGCGAGAAGATGGCGAGCGTCCGCTCCTCCACCTCGCCCATCTCGCGCACCACCTCGATCTCGCCGCCGACGCTGTAGCTTAGGCCGTTCTCGAAGCCCGCCTCCACAGAGCCGGCGACAAAGCCTGCCACGCGGTCGAAGGCGTCGGTGTCCTCGCGTGATACGCCGGTTCGCAGCAGGCTGGTGCGGCCGACCCTGGGCCGGTTGGGCACCCGCCATTGGAGTTCGAGCGACTGCTCGAGCTGCGCGATCCGGGCGAGCGCGGTGAGCGAGTCGGCGCGGCCGGTGAGGTTCCGGCGCGTCCATTGCCCCTGCGCGCCGAAACCTTCATCGGTGCCGAAAGACACGCCGAGGGCGATCGTGTGGCGGGGCCCCTCGATCAAGGTGAGTTCGACGTCCCGGGTCTCGACCCCGTCGGCGTCGACCGAACTTGGCGTCGCTGACAGGCGCGCCACCGCCGTCGAGAAGACCCGCGTTGCGACCAACCGGTTATTGTATTCCCCAATCACCTCGGGGTCGTAGATCTCGCCCGCCACGATCGGCGAGAGTCGCGCCAAATAGGTCTCCCGGGTGCGGAGATCGCCCGGAAACTTCACCTCGCCAAACCGGACCTTCGGACCTGCGGCGACCACGTACTCGACATCCGCTTTCGCTTCGGCGCGATCGCCGACCACGTCGCGGGATGCAACTTCCGCATAGGGATAGCCAAGCCGCTGCAGGGCTTGGGGCACGTCGAACTCGACCTTCAAAATCGCCTCGGGATCCGCGCGGTCGCCGGGCTCGACGCCGACGGCGGCGCGCGCGACCAGTAGATCGTCTATCGAGGGCGGGGGGTCGGCGAACCGAACCTCCACCTCGTCGATCGTGAACACCCGTCCGGGATCGATCCGCACCTTCGGGGCGATTGGCGGGCCTGGATCGCCAGCGGTTTCCGCCTGGGCGGCGAAATACCCCTCGGCATTGAGTTCGTTTAACAACGCCTGCGCCGCGCGCTGGGCTTGCCGGCGCGCCTCCAGCACCGTCTCCGGCTCCTCCTCGTCGGGCAGAATCCGCTCCAACTTTTCGTAGAGGTCCGGCTCGATCCCTTCAGGGTCGAGCTGCGCCTGCCCCTCCGCCGCGAGGACGCAACCCGCCGCGCCGGCGAGGCAGCCGGCGACGCGGCGGAGGAATAAACGAGGGATCATGGGCGCCTTGGCTGCTGTGTCCGCCCCCTGCCCTAGCAGGAACCACACCATTTCCGGCGATTATGGCATCATGACGCCTATAGGCCGTTAACCGCGGCGCGGCCAGCGAGGTCTCCCTAAGGGCGAGCGCCTAAAGGCCCAACACGCGTTTTGCGATAATATTCTTCTGGATCTCGTTCGTGCCGCCATAGATCGATTGGGCGCGGGCGCCGAAATAGCTCGATACGCCGGGGGCGGCGAAGTCCGGCGTGTGCGCTTCGATCGCCCAGTCGGGCGTGACCGAATCCTCGAACTTCCGGAGCCCGTGATATGATGCCGCGTCGAGGAAGAGTTCGGTTATGTTTTGGGCCGTTTCCGTGGCCATGATCTTGATGATCGAGGCCTCCTTGCCCGGCGCGCCGCCGTCCGACACGGCGGACAGGACGCGCAGCACCGTCATTTCAAGCACATCGACCCGCATTTCGGCGCTGGCGAGCTTGGCTGCGAAATCCTCGTCGTCGACCAAGGCGCGATTGCCGCCCACGGGCGTCGCCTTGGCGATTTCACGCAGCGCGCGGAGCTGTTTCCGCTTGCCCCCGACGCGGGCGTAGGACGTGCGTTCATGCCCGAGGAGGTATTGGGAATAGCTCCAGCCCTTTCCTTCCTCGCCGATGCGATAATCCAAAGGCACGCGCACATCGGTGAACTCAACTTGGTTGAGCACATGCTTGCCATCAATCGTAACAATGGGTTTCACCACAACGCCCGGCCGCGTCATCTCGCAGCAGATGAAGGTGATGCCTTCCTGTTTCTTTCCGGAATTGTCGGTGCGGGTGAGAAGGAACATCCAGTCCGCATGCTGGGCTGCGCTGGTCCAGATCTTCGCGCCGTTGAGGACATACTCGCCGCCGTCCCGCACTGCGCTGAACTGCAGCGAGGCGAGATCGGAGCCGGCTTCGGGTTCGGAATAGCCCTGGGCCCAGCCGTCGCGCCCCTCGCGGATGCCCGGCAGCCAGCGCGCCTTCTGCTCATCGGAGCCGAACGTATAGATCACGGGCCCGACATAGATAACGCCCATCGGCGTCACCGTCGGCACGCCGGCGCGCTCGAGCTCTTCGTCGAAAATGTACTGCTCTTCAATCGACCACCCCGGGCCGCCGAATTCCGCCGGCCAAGCGGTCGCCAGCCAGCCCGGTTTCGCAAGCGCTTGTTCAGACCGCTTCACCTCCTCCGTCGTCAGCGAGGCGCCTCTCCGGTTCTTCTCGATAATGTCGTTCGGGAAATCGGTCTCGAAAAAGGCGCGTACCTTTGCGCGAAAGGCGTCCGCCTCGGGGCTCTGGGCGAGGTTCATGGGACCGGCTCCTAATGCTGTATCTGAGAGCTTAAGCGCGCGGCGCCAGCTGGCAAGCTAATCGAAGGCGAAGCCGGGCAGCCAATCGGCGACCAGATCCACCTTCGCGCGCAGGGCCTTCGCCGCCGCATGAGGGTCGGATCTTAGAAACCGCACCGTGTCGCCCGGCCGGATCTGGCCCATCAGGTGCCGATCGGCGCGGATCACCTGTGCGATCACCGGATAGCCGCCGGTGGTCTGGGCGTCGACCATCAGAAGAAACGGGCGGCCATCGGGCGGACATTGCACGGCGCCCGGAAAGATCGGCGCGCTCGGCCGCGGCGGGCCCTCAGGCAGCTCGATGACAGGCCCTTCGAGCGCGGCTCCCATCCGGCTCGCCCGGCTCGAAACTTTGAACGACGCGGCGAACAAGGCTTCGCCGCCCGCCTCGCCCGACGGCGTCGCCCGCAAGCCCCAATCCCGCCCGATATGCGGCACGAGATGGGGCGGGGTCGCCAGCTCCCCCTCGCCCGCACCGCCGGCGCGGATGGCGAGGTGATCGCCATCGGCCAATGCGCGCCCTTCGAAGCCGCCGAACCCGGCCGGCGCGTAGGTCGAGGCCGATCCGAAGATAATCTCGGCTTCAAACCCGCCCGCCACGGCGAGATAGGTCCGGGCCCCGGCGCGGCTTGGGCCGAATTCGACACGTTGGCCAGCGCGCACTCGCCGAGACCGGTGATGGAGGCTTGGCCCAGCCACCGCGCGCGCCGCCGCCCCCGCCGCCGCAATGACGACCTCGCGCCGCCACACGCCGGCGAATGCGCCGAATGTGATTTCAAGAGCCGGCGCGTCCCAAATATTTCCGACCAGCCGATTGGCGAGGGCCAATGACAGAAGATCGGCAGCGCCGGCCGAGGGCACGCCGAGATGCCGCACGCCTTTGCGCGGCCCCGCTTGTATCGTCGTCTGCGCGCCTGCCCGCTCGATATGCAGGCTCATGACGCGCCCGCCGCGCGAAACCGAACCGTCATTCCAGCTTTTAAGAGGAAAGGCTGCGCCGCGGCCGGGTCGAAGAGCGTCATCTCCGTTCGTCCGATCAAGGACCAACCGCCCGGGCTGGCCAGGGGATAGATCCCAGCCTTCCCGGCCGCAACGGCGACGGCGCCCGCCGGCGCCAGGGTCCGCGGGCTCCGTCGCCGAGGGATATGAAGCGCCGAATCCAACCCGCCCAGATAGGCGAAGCCGGGCATAAAGCCGATCAAGTCGACCCGGTAGACGCCGGCCTCGAACGTGCGAACGACATCTTCGCCGCTAAGCCCGGTTGCTGCGGCCACGTCGCCGAGATCCGGGCCGTATTCGCCGCCATAGACCACCGGAATTTCGATCTCGCCCGCGCTTTTCGCGAAGGTATGCGGATCGACAGACGCCGCGAGCGCCGCCTCAAACAGCCGCTGAGCCTCGGTCGGCGAGACCATCAAGGGATCGAAACGAGCGGTAACGCTGGCCAGGCCGGGAACGACATCGAGCCAGTCGCCGGCCGCCCGCACCGCCTCAGCCAGCGCGCTCGCGGTCATGGGATCGGCCGCCGGCGACGTCAGCGCATCGTCGCCCATGAAGCGAACACCGGTCACAGCTCCGGCCGGCGGATCTCCACACGCCGATCCTCAAGCGCCCGGCGGACGAACCGCGCCGTCTCCACCGCCCCGTCTGTGTCGGAATGAAGGCAAAGAGTCGCCGCTTGCAGCGGGATGGCGCCGCCGTCCACGGTCGCGACCGCGCCCTTCACCGCAATCGATTGCGCTTGGGCTAAGCGGCCTTTGAGATCGGGGATGACCGCGCCCGGCTCCCCGCGATCGACCAATGCGCCGTCGGCCGCATAGGCGCGGTCGACAAAGCCTTCGGCGATGAAGGCGAGGCCCTCGGCTTTCGCTGCGGCCTCCAGGGCCGAATTCGGCGGCCCGACAAGTGGCCGTCCGCCCGCCTCCGCGGCGACCGCCTCGGCAAGAGCAAGGTCCTTTGCGGCGGCGTTGTAGAGCGCGCCATGGGGTTTCACGTGGGAAAGCGCCACCCCGAGCGCCGCGGCCTCCGCCGCAAGGGCCGCGATCTGCTCGTCGAGCGAGGCGCGCAAGTCTTCGATCGAGATCTCCAGCGCCCGGCGGCCGAACCCCTCGCGGTCCGGATAGGAGGGGTGGGCGCCGGCGGCCACGCCGCAGGCATTGGCGAGCTGCAACGTCGCCCGCATCGTCTCGGCGTCGCCCGCGTGTCCGCCGCAGGCGATGGAGCAGCTGGTGACCACCTCCAAGATCGCAGCGTCGCGGCGGCGGCCCCCGGCGCTCGGATCCTCTCCGAGATCGGCGTTGAGATCGATCGTCCGGCTCATGGCCAAACCCCCAATGTTCGCAAGACCAGTCTTGCGCCGAGGAGAAAGGTGATCAAGACTACCAGCCCGCCAAGGGCGTTGGCCACCGGTCCGTTGGCCTGCCCGCCCACCAACTCGCGCCGATTCATGGCGAGGAGCAGGACGACGGCGACGATCGGCAACAGAAGCCCGTTCGCGGCCTGGGCGATGAGGATCAGCTCGACGGTCCGAACGCCCGACAGCCCCGCGGCGACGCCGGCGGCAAGGACCGCAAGCGCGGTCCGACGGAACAGCCGTTGGCGGGCCGGCTCGGTTTTCGGCGCGAGGATCTCAGCGACCGCGTATCCCGTCGCCATGGGTGCGGTGATCGCCGAGGTGAGCCCCGCAGCGAGGAGCCCTGCTGCGATCAGATATCGCGCGGCGGGGCCGAACACCGGCTCGATCGCGCGCGCCATATCGGCCGCCGAGGTCACCTCCAGCCCGGCGCCGAAAAGGGTCGTAGCGGCGGTGGCGAGCACGAGGATCGAAATCAAGCCGCCGAAGCCGATCGAGACGGCCGTATCTGCGCGCGCCGCCGCCGCGCCCTCTTTGGCCGACCACCGCTCCCGCGCCGCAGCGGCGTGAAGAAAAAGGTTATAGGGCACGATGGTGGTGCCGATCAGGGCGACGGCTGTTAGAAGCCCGCCCTCCGGCATGCGCGGCCAGAGGCCTCCGAGGAGCGCGCCGAGGTCTGGGCGAACGAGCGCAAAAGCCGCCGCGAACGAGAGGCTCATCAAGATGACCAGGGTGATCAACGCCCGCTCCAGCGCGCGGTAACGCCCCGTCAGCAGCAAGAGCGCTGCAAACGCGCCGATCGCCGCGACAAGGATCCGGCGATCCGGCGACCGTTTGCCCAAAGCCGCTTCGAGCCCCAGCGCCGCGCCGCCGAGATTGCCCGCCTCGTAGGCGGCGTTTCCGAGGGCAAGCGCGGCGAGCACCAACCCCGCCGCCGCCCAGGCGAAAAGCGGCGATGGCGCGCCCTGCATCATCGCCTCGCCAAGCCCCAGCCGCGCGCCGGCGCCAAGACGGGCGGCCATGTCTTGGAGGATGATCGTCGCAACCGTGGCGAAGGCGAGCGTCCAAACGAGAGCGAACCCGAAATTCGCCCCCGCCAATGTGGTGGCCGTCACGGTGCCGGGGCCGATAAAGGCGGCGGCGACCACCGCCCCAGGCCCGATGGCGATCTTCACTCGGCCGCGATCCCGCGACGGGTTTCGAGATAGGTCGCAAAGCTCGCGAGCCAGTGGCTGCCGGCATAGTGCTCCTCGCTGACCGCGGCGATGCCCACAGTCCTATGCTCGGCCGCGGCGGCCAAGAGCGCGGGGCGGCGCGGATCATCGACGGGCAAGGCGCTGGCGATCCCTTCGAGCGCCCAGGCGCGGGAGAGGTTGACCCCGTCTAGGTGGACGAGCTTTCCGTCGGAGGCATCGAGCACGATGCCAGGCTCGAGCCAATCGCCGGCGCCGTCTTCCGGGACCTGCGGCAAGAAGGCGGTGAGCCAATGCGCGAACTCCGCCTGGGGAAGGATCCGGCGCATAAGATCCGCCTCCATCAAGCACGGAGACAGGAAGTCTTCGCCGGACGGCTCATAGGCGAGCGGGCAGTTGCGATCTTCAGCGTGGAACGCGAGAGACTTTTCAACGAGCATGGCTTCAAGCCGCGAGTGCGCGCGGGTGCGAGCCCAATCGATCATCAAACCGAAGGCGAAGGCGGTTTGGTTATGGGTGCCAAGGCGGATCGGATAAGCGAGCTTGGGCAGCCAATCGAGCGTCTGCTCAACGATCACCCCCTCAAGCGGGGCGAGGGTTTGAAGCCATTCGGCGGCCTTCGGGTCGTCCCATTGGGCGAGTTCGGCGGTGAGTTGAAGCAGCCACGCCGCGCCATAGGGGCGCTCGAAACTCGCCCGGTCCGCGCCCCGGAAATAGGCGACCTCGCCGGCGACGGCGTCTTCCGTGAAGCTTTGCTCCAAAGCTGCGATCATCCGATCTCGGAGCGCGGCGTTCGGATCGGTGGCGAGCAACCGGACAAGCAGCCAATGGCCGTGGACGGACGAGTGCCAATCAAAACAGCCATAAAAGATCGGGTGAAGGTCCCGCGGCGGGGCGACATCATCGTCCCCGTCCAGCACATGGGCGATCTTGTTCGGATATTCCCGGTGTACGCAATCGAGCGCGAGGCGGGCGAACCGATCCGTGATCGAGAGCGGCGACGCCTCGGCGGGGTCTTCCGCCTGGGCGAAACCTGAGAACGCGAGCGCGGCCGCCGCCACAAGGCTCGCGCGGCTCATTCCGCGGCCTCCTTGCGCTCCAGCGCGACCGTCATCTCGGCGCCGCCAAACCCATGGACCAGGTCATGGGCGCGCACCACGACCGTGTCGACATCCGCCGGAACCGTGATCTGGGCTGAGCGGGTGAAGGGGTATTCATTGACATGGGGGTGGGCCAGCACGCGTTCGCCGAGGCGGGTTCCGTCTTCCGTTTCGACGACCCAGAGGTCGGCGTAATGGTCCCAACCATCATCAGCGTGGCGTACGGTGACATCGAAGCGCCAGGTCGTCTCGTCGATCTGGCGGGCGCTCACCGCCTCGACATCCGCCTCCCCCGCGTGGGCCAGGAGCCCGCAAAACACCGCTGCGGCCAAACTCATCCCGGCCGCCCGCCCGCCCGTACGCAACGCCATCAACGCCACTCCCTCAACGCTATAACCGCGGCAACGGAATCACGATCCGGCCGGACCGACAAGGCCCGAGGGTCAGACCATGCCGCCGTCGGTGGGCAAACCGAAGAGGATGCGGCCCGTCAGCTCGTAGGTCGCAGGCGCCGTGACGATGTGCTGGGTCGCCGCATGGGCGTCGCGGAACCGGCGCTGAAGCTCGTTGTCGAGGAAAAGCGCCGCTCCGCCGCCGATATCGTAGGCGACGCGAGTGATGTCGGCGCCTGTCCGGGTCATGTGCGTGCAGGCGAGCCGCAAGTCGGCGCGTTGTTCGAGCGGGATTTCGCCGGTCGCCTCGGCCACCGCCCAAGTCCGGTCGATCTCGTCCATGAGATACGCCCGCGCCGAGCGCCAGGCGGCCTCCAGTTTCGCAAGCTCGGCCTGGACGGTCTGGCGTTCGGCCAGCGTCTTCGCCGATCCTTGGGATTTCTTCTTCGTTGCGAGGTCCTTGATCGCGTCGATCGCGCCGCGGGCGTTGCCCATGGCGACCGAACAAACGCCTAAGGCGAGAAGACCGAAAGCGGGAAACGCATAGAGCGCGCCCGCCTCCACCGGCTTGTCGGCGATGAGGGAGACCGACCGCGTCTTGGGGACCAGAATGTCCGAGACGGCGATATCGCCCGAGCCCGTGCCCTTGAGGCCCGCGACCTGCCAAGTGTCGATCAGCTCGGCGTCGGACGCCGGAAACACCATCATCCGATTGTCGGGTGCGCCGGAGGGCAGCCGCCGCATCTCGCCATCTTCGATGATGATCGACCCGCCGCAGAGCCAAGTGCAGTTTTGCGACCCCGAGCCCCATTGCCAGCGGCCCGTGACGCGAAAGTGGCCGTTCTCGACGACCGCCTTGCCCATGGGCGCAAAGACCCCGCCCGTGATCACGTCGGGGTCTGAATAGATCTCCGCGGCGGTGGCGTGGTCCATATAGGCGGCGTTCAGGGCCGTGGTCGCCCCGATCATCGCGCACCAGCCGACGCTCGCGTTCGCGACGGAGAGCGCCTCGACCGTCTCGACGATTTCGCGCGGGCTGAGCTCAAGCCCGCCCAGCGAGGCCGGCGTCACCATGCGGAAGATCCCGGCCTTGGCCATGGCGGCGGCGAGATCGGCCGGCAGGCGGCGAACCTCGTCCATCTCATCGGCGCGCGCGGCCAGCTCCGGCGCCAGGGCCCGCGCGGCGGCGACCATGTCCCGGGCAGCCGTCATCCCGTCCATCGGCGTTTCTCCACTCGTATCAGCGGCAGCTTAGCGCGGAACGGCCCTAAAATCACGGGCCGCCTTTAAAAGGCGATGCAACCGCAGCGTCCCTGCGCAAATCACAAGAAACCGTTATACGAGTAATTCAGTCGACATTCCCCCAGCGAGGGCCGACACTGCCCGCGGCAATGAAGGAGCTTGGGCGAGGGCCCATCCGATGGCGTCGACAATGGTCACTCTCCGCCAGCTGCGGTGTCTTCTCGCGGTTGGGGAGACCAACAGCTTTCGCCGCGCGGCGGAGGTGTGCGGCGTGTCCCAGCCCTCGCTCAGCGTTCAAATCCAAAACCTGGAAGAGGCGCTGCGGCTGCAGCTGGTCGAACGCGGCCGGTCGGGAGCTCGGCTCACCCCCATTGGCAGGGATGTCGCCCAAAGGGCCCGGCGGGTGGTCGATGAAGCCCAGGCGCTGGTGGACTTCGCAGAGGGCGCGAAAGGGGGGCTCGCCGGCGTCATCCGCCTCGGAGCGTCATTCACCTTGGGGCCCTACTTGCTGCCCCACGTCGTCGCCGATCTCCATCGGCGTCATCAAAATCTCAGCCTCTATGTTCGCGAGGGCGCGCCGAAAGATCTCGATTACGACCTCGGCCACGGCGTGCACGACATGGTTCTGACCCAGCTGCCGACCCAGAGCGCCGATTACACGGTGGAGCCCTTGTTCCGCGAACCGCTCCGCCTCGCCGTCGCCGTCGACCATCCCCTGGCCGCGCGAGAGGCGGTGTCGGTCGCAGACTTCGACGGCCTGAATGTTCTGTCGTTGAGCCCGCAATATCGGCTCTACGATCAAGTCAGCGAACTGTGCGCCGTCCACGGCGCCCGCCTTGTCCGGGATTATGAAGGCACGAGCCTCGACGCGGTGCGGTTAATGGTCGGCATGGGCATGGGCGCGGCGTTTCTTCCCGCCCTCTACGTGCGATCGGAGATCCGGCCAGGCGACGGCGTGATCGCCAAGCGCATAGAGGGCCGGGACGTCAGCCGTGCGATCGGCCTTGTCTGGCGGAAAGGCGCCGGCCGGCGTGAGACGTTCTCCGCCATCGCAGACATCATTCGCTCAACCGCGCGTGCGCGACTCCGCGAACTGGTAACGGTGGACACGATTCTGGAATAGGAGAATCCGATCGAAAACCGCAGTTATCTTATCGAAACGACTATTGATTATGGTCGCGACGGCCCGATTTCCGTAGGGTCGCGCTGCGGCGCACCAAAGTGCCTGAAGGATAGATAATCAGCATGGCCTCCTCCGCCCCGTCCGCACAGCTGAGCCTCACCCAGTTCTTTGCGCTGTTCTACCGGATCCTGACCCCGGAACGCAGTTTCTACTGGCTGGCGATCGTCTATGGCGTCGGTATCAGCCTGCTATCGCTGGCGCTTCCGATCTCCGTGCAGATGCTGATCAACACCGTGGCCAACACGGCGCTGACGACGCCGCTCGTCGTCTTGTCGCTGACCTTGTTCGGCCTTCTTCTGATCTCCGGCCTGTTAAACGCCCTGCGCATCCATTTGATGGAGATTTTCGGGCGGCGGTTCTACGCCCGGATGGTGGCGGAGATCGCCTTGCGCTCAATCTACGCACAGAACCCGTTTTTCCACGACGCCGCGAAGGGATCGCTTTTCAACCGATACTTCGACATCATCATCGTGCAGAAAACCATGCCGATCCTATTCATCGGCGGGTTCACCGTCATCCTCCAGGCGGCGGTCGGTTTCGTCCTGGTCTCGTTCTACCACCCGCTCTTTCTCGGCTTCAATCTCGTCGTGATCGCGTTGATCTGGGCGATTTGGCTCATCTGGGGCGCGAGCGCGATCCGAAACGGAATGGAACTCTCGCACAAAAAACACAAGACCGCTGCCTGGCTGGAAGGCCTTGGCGGCTCGAACGGCTTCTTTAAGTCCCAGCGCAATATCGACTATGCGCTCGACCAGACCGACGCCCAGACCGAGCAATACATCACGCAGCATAAGCGCTATTTCCGCCGCCATTTTGCGCAAACGGTCGCTTTCCTCGTCCTCTACGCGGCGGCCAGCGCCTCGCTGCTCGGCCTCGGCGGCTGGCTGGTGATCCAGGGACAACTCACCTTGGGCCAATTGGTCGCTGCAGAGCTCGTCTTGTCCGCCGCCTTTTTCGGCGTCTCGCAGCTCGGCACCTATCTGAGCTATTTCTACGACCTGTGCGCCTCCGTGGAGGAATTGTCGCTCTTCCTCGAGGTCGAACAGGAAGACCCCGTCGGCAAGGAGACGGCGCGGAAGACCGATCCGACGCTGGAATTCGTGGACGTGCGGGGCGACGCCCGCGGCCGGCCGGCGCGGCTCAACCTCGAGATCCCGGGCGGATCCATTGTCATGGCGTCCGCCTCGAACCACGGGGTTCAGCGGCTGTTCGCCAATCTCCTCAAGCGCCACGCCGCGCCGCAGGGCGGCTACATCCTCTTCGGCGGCAGCGACATATTGTCGGCGGAGGTGCACGTCTTACGCCAGCACATCCTGGTGCTCGACCGCCCCTCGACGATCGAAACGACGATCCGGGAATATCTCGAGCTCAGTTGCAATGAAGCGAGCGCCGAACATCTGATCGAAGCGCTGGAGCTCGTCGGCCTCGCCCCCGCCGTGGCGGAACTCGAGGACGGCCTGGACACCTCCATCGCCGCAACCGGCTGGCCGCTTTCTGTGGCTGAGCTGCTGCAGTTGAAACTGGCGGGCGCGCTCCTCGCCCGGCCGAACATTCTCATCCTCAGCCAATTGTTCGACATCGTGGACGAAGAGCGGTTGTCGGATGTGATCGCCGCGCTGCGCCGCGACCCGACAACCACGCTCATCTACTTCTCAAACCGCCGCGTCGACCTCGGATTCGACACCTATCTCCACCTCGAGAACGAGCGCCAGACCTTCTATGACGACATCGCGTCCTTCGACGAGGCGCGCCGCCGCGGAGACGAGCCGCCGGCATCGCCGAAACGGCTTGGGGCCGATAAGCTAAAACTCATCGGGGAGGGATGACCGATGCCGTTCCGTGAGCAGCATATCAACCACTTCAACACGCTGGCGAGCATTAATACTCCGAGGGTCATCCGCGTCGTCGCCTGGATGCTGGTTCTCGCCGTCATCGGAACCGGCGTGTTCCTCGCCTACACGCCTTGGGTGCAGACCACGGCCGGCGCGGGCGTTGTCACCGCGCTTAATCCCGACGATCGAGAGCAGAACATCAACGCCCTCGTCTCGGGCCGGATCGAGCAGTGGTTCGTCCGCGACGGCAGCATGGTCGCCCAGGGCGACCCAATCGTTCGGATCGTCGACAACGACCCGCGGCTGATCGACCGGCTTGAAGCGGAGCGGGCTCAGGTCGCCGCCCAGATGCGCGCGGTCGAAAGCGGCCTCGCCACCGCGAAGCTCGATCTCGATCGCATGCGCGAGCTCTTTGAAGGCGGGCTCGCAGCACGGCGCGACTATGAACAGGCGCAGATCCGGGTCGACGAATTTCGCGCGCGCGTCGCCGAAACGGCCGCCCAGCTCACCCGCGTCGAAGTGAACCTCTCCCGCCAATCGGTCCAGATCGTCGAGGCCCCGCGCGACGGGGTGATCCTCAGCGTCAACGCCGGCGATGTCGCCACCTATGTCGACGCTGGCCAGGTGCTTGCGACCTTCGTGCCCGACGCGCCCGAGCGCGTAGTCGAGATCTTCATCGACGGCCGGGACGTTGCGCTGGTGCAGCCGGGCGCGAAGGCGCGGATCCAGTTCGAGGGCTGGCCCGCGGTGCAGTTCAGCGGCTGGCCTTCGGTCGCAGTGGGCACCTTTGGAGGGGTCGTGGCGGCCATCGACCCCTCCGCCCAGCCGAACGGCCGGTTCCGGGTCTTGATCGCCGAGGATCCCGACGACGCCCACCCCTGGCCGGACGAGCGTTATATCCGGTTCGGGGCGTCCGCCCGGGCCTGGATCCTTCTCGAAACGGTGCCGGCGGGATATGAGCTGTGGCGCCAGTTGAACAATTTCCCGCCGGCTCTGACGCCCGCGGCTCAGGAGCCGGCGGCATGAGGCTGGCCCGCCGCATCGCGGCCTGGTGCGCGCTCGCATTGGCCGCCAGCGTGGTCGCACCGGCCCAGCCGCCCGGCGACGCGTCGCCGGCGGGGGTGAGCGAGGCGGCCGCAGCGCCGCTTCTGCCGGAGGAGCTGCTCGCGACCTCTCGGGAGCGCTTCCCGCTGATCCTCGAAAGCCTCGCCCAAGCGCGGGCGGCGGCCGGTTCGGCGCTTGCGGCCCAGGGCGCCTTCGACCTTGTCTTCTCGTCGGACGGGTTCAGCCGGGTGACCGGGTTTTGGGACGGGTCGGTCGTCAACACGGACGTTCGCCGGAACGTCGGGGCTTTCGGCGCGACAGTCTTCGGCGGCTACCGCATCTCCGACGGCGACTTTCCAATCTATGAGGATATCAATTTCACCAATACCGGCGGCGAGGTGAAGGTGGGGGCGTTGTTCTCGCTCCTGCGGGATCGCGATATCGACGCCCAACGGTTCGGCGTCGCCGACGCCCGCCTCGCCGCCGACCAGGCCGACCTTGACGTCCTCCTGACGAAAGTCGGGGTTCAGCAAAAAGCCCTGTCGGCGTATTGGCGCTGGGTGGCGGCCGGCCGCCAACTGAGGGTCTACACCAACCTTCTCAGGATCGCCGAAGAACGCGAGGCGGGCTTGATCGAACGGGTTCGCCGGGGCGCGCTGGCGGAAATCGCCATTACGGAGAACCGGCAAAACATCACCCGCCGCAGGATCCTGGTCGCGCAAGCCGACAGGGACTTCGTAATCGCCGCCACGGCCCTCTCTTTCTATCTTCGCGATCCCTTGGGCGGGAAAGTCATCCCGTCGGCCGACCGCCTGCCCCCCGATGGGGCGTTGCGCCGGCTCGATCCCGTAACCGCCCTCGCGGCGCCGCCCATGGACGAAGTGCTGGCGAGCCGGCCGGAACTCCAGCAGCTCGAAGCCGCTATCGCTCGCGCGCGCAATCGGATCGCCCTCGGCGAGAACGATTTAAAACCCCAGCTCGATTTCAGTTTCGAGGTGTCCCACGATTTCGGCGACGTCGCCGAGGGCGGCATTTCAAGGGATTCCACCGACACGATCATCGGTTTCGAGTTCTCCGTTCCTTTTGAACGGCGCGCGGCCCGCGGCCGGCTTCGGCGCGCGGAGGCCGAATACGAGGCGGCGCGCCTGCGCCAGCGCCGCATCGCCGACCGGATCGAAATCGAACTCCAGACCATCCTCGCCGAGCTTGGGGCGGCCCTCCGGCTCCTCGCCCTCGCGGGGGACGATGTCGAACAGTCCGATGCGATGACCGAGGCCGAGCGTCGGCGCTTCGCCAGCGGCGCCAGCGATTTCTTCCTCGTGAATGTGCGCGAGGAAACCGCCGCCGACGCCCGCATCCGCGAATTGGCGGCGGAGCTGAACAGCCGGATTGCGAAGACGAATTACGACGCCGCGACCGTCAATTTAAGCGCGTTGGGCCTAAGCGCGGACGCCGACTTCTAGGCCCGCTTGCGCGCGCGCGCCGAGACGTCATAGTCCCCACGGGACCAGGGGGGTGGCGGTCATGGCGGCGCCTGCGACTTCAGCTAAAACCGTGATCGTCGACGTCGCCCGCCCGGCGCGGGCCCATGACGGGCGGGCCGCGCCGCTCGCGCTCTTTCGCGCCATGTTGCTCACCGGCCTCTTCCTTACCCTCGCCGCCCTGGCGGTTGGTTATATCGAGGCGGCGATCC
Source organism: uncultured Hyphomonadaceae bacterium (assembly GCA_964472435.1). Lineage (GTDB taxonomy): Bacteria > Pseudomonadota > Alphaproteobacteria > Caulobacterales > Hyphomonadaceae > CAYYNG01. The sequence goes on from CAYYNG010000003.1 coordinate 20,201, forward strand.
TCGGCGTGTTCGCGCTTGTCTTCGGCGCGGGCTTCATGCTGCTCGTCTATAAAACGCGCTTCGTCGTCCTGCACGCGATCGCAGTCCTTCTGCTCGGCGTCTATGGCGGCTTATTCCTCCTTGAGGCCGCTTTAACCGCGACGCGGCCGCCCTCGATCACCGCGATTTTGGATCTGAAGCCCTATTTCGATCGATGGATCGCAGAGGCTGAGGCCGCCGCAGACACGTCGGCCTGGCGGACGGCCCAGGGCGTGGTCGCGGTCGTTATGGCCGCGCTCGGCTTCGCCTTGCTTCGTCAAGCCCTGCGTCTGGCCGCGCTGGGGCGGCGGGCGCGCCGCGTCTTAAACGAACCTGCGACGCCGCTGCAGATGCTTTTCGATCTGAAGCCCGGCGTCGGGCGCTACATGGCGGGGGCGCCCCTCTCGCTGATCGCCGCCCTTCATGGCTCGTTGATCTTCTCGCACGCCGCCGCGAACATCGCGCTCGTCGCCTTCGTCCACAATAGCGGCATGCTGAA
>CAYYNG010000004.1:0-19481 GCA_964472435.1 uncultured Hyphomonadaceae bacterium
CAGCAGGTCGTTGCCGAGCGTGAAGCCGATCGCCGCCGCCGCCCAGCCCGAATAGGAGTTGAGCATCGAGACGACGACCGGCATGTCCGCGCCGCCGATGGGGATGATGAGCGTGATCCAGATCACTAGGGCGAGGCCTGTGAGCGCCCAGAACACCCATTTCATTTGGCCGCCATCGGTAACGAGCGTTCCGATCAACGCGATTAGGACGCCCGCCATCACGAGATTCAAAAGGTGCCGGGCCGGCAGCAGGATCGGCGCTCCGGACATATTGCCGTTGAGTTTCGCAAAGGCGATGACCGAGCCCGTGAAGGTGATCGCGCCGATCGCGGAACCAAGCGAGAGCTCGATAAGGCTCGTGCCGGCGATGCGGCCGTCTCCGCTCAGAATGCCGAAGCTCTCCGGCGCGTAGAGGGCGGCGGCCGCCACCAAGACGGCGGCGAGGCCGACCAGGGAGTGGAAGGCTGCGACCAGCTGCGGCATCGCCGTCATCGCAATGCTGCGGGCGATGTAGGCGCCCGCGACCCCGCCGACCGCAACTCCGCCGAGGATCAAGCCCAGCGTCGTCATATCGAGAAGTCCGTCGCCGGAGATGACGGCCAGCGTCGTGCCGACGGCGATGGCCATGCCGATCATGCCGTTGCGGTTGCCGGCGCGGGATGTGGCGGGGCTCGAAAGCCCTCGAAGCGCGAGGATGAAGAGGACGCCGGAAGCGAGATAAAGAAGCGCAGCGAGAGACGGGGACATCGGCTAGCCCTCTTTCTTTTTGTACATGGCGAGCATGCGCTGGGTGACGAGAAAGCCGCCGAAGATATTGACGGCGGCGAGGGCGGCGGCGATCGCGCCGGCCCCTTTCGCGATCCAGCCGCCTTCCACTGCCGCCGACGCGGCCGCAGCGACGAGGGCGCCGACGATAATCACCGACGAAATCGCATTGGTCACAGCCATCAAGGGCGTGTGGAGCGCCGGGGTCACCGACCAGACGACGTAATAGCCGACGAAGACCGCCATGACGAAAATCGCGGCGAGAAAAACCGTGGGATCGATGCCGACGGCGCCAGCGGCGTGCGCGGGCAAGGCGAGGGCTGCCGCGCAGAGCCCTGCGAGGAAGAGTTTCGTCGATGTCATGGGTCTATCCCTTCAGCCGTTCGTTCACGGTTTCGCCGCCGCGCGTCAATGTCATGGCCGATACGATCTCTTCGTCCGCATTGGCCATGTATGCGCCGTCTTCGGCGGTCACAAGCGGCAGAAACGCCAAGAGATTCTTGGCGAAAAGCGATGAGGCGTCCGCCGGCAGGCGACCCGGCAGGTTGGAGAAGCTGACGATTTTCACCCCGTTCGCGTCAACGACCTCGTCCGCCTTCGACAGCGGGCAGTTGCCGCCCTGGGTCACCGCCATGTCGACGATCACCGACCCTGGTCGCATCGATTTGACCATTTCCTCGGTGATCAGAACCGGAGCAGGCCGGCCGGGAATGAGGGCCGTGGTGACGACGATATCCTGCTTGGCGATGTGGCTGGCGGTAAGCTCGGCTTGCTTGGCTTGATATTCCTTGGACATCTCTTTGGCGTAGCCGCCGGATGTTTCGGCCGCTTTAAACTCATCGTCTTCCACGGCGATGAATTTCGCGCCGAGCGAGGCAACCTGTTCCTTCGCCGCCGGCCGCACATCGGTCGCGGTGACGACGGCGCCGAGGCGGCGCGCGGTTGCGATCGCCTGAAGGCCTGCGACGCCCGCGCCCATGATGAAGGTCTTTGCGGGCGCGACGGTGCCGGCGGCGGTCATCATCATCGGCATCGCCCGGCCATAGGCCACCGCCCCCTCCATCACCGCGCGATAGCCGGCGAGGTTCGACTGCGAGGAGAGCGCGTCCATCGATTGCGCCCGCGTGATCCGCGGCGTGAACTCCATGGCGAGCGTCGTAATCTTTTTCGCGTTCGCGGCGGCCAAGAGCTCGCCCGCGTTGAAGGGATTGAGAAGACCGATCACCGCTGCGCCGTCGGGCAGCGCCGCGATCTCGGCCTTCGAAGGGGCTGCGACCTTGAAAACGATGTCCGCGCCGGCCGCCGCTGTTTTCGCATCCTTTGCGATGGCCGCGCCTTCCGCCTCATAGGCCGTGTCTAAGAAGCCCGCTGCGGCGCCGGCCCCTGCTTCGACGGTTACGGCATGCCCGAGGCCGACGAGCTTCTTCACCGTTTCGGGCGTCGCCGCAACGCGTGTCTCGCCCCCGAGCCGCTCTTTCAAAACTGAGATTTTCATAGCGCCTATAAAGCGGTAGCCCCATGAAGTTGCAACTCTCCGATCGGAATAGTTCTAATGGATCTTTTCAAGCTTGATGGGAAAACGGCTCTTGTCACCGGCGCCTCGGGCGGGTTGGGCGAGCATTTCGCCAGAACACTCGCCGGGGCGGGCGCGCGCGTCGTCGTCGCCGCAAGGCGTTCGGAGCATCTTGAGCGGGTCGCCGCCGATATCGCAGGCGCAGGCGGCGAGGCGACGCCGGTTGTCTTGGATGTGACGGACGAGCGGAGCGTCCAAGAGGCGTTTCTGCGCGTCGATGCGGCGCTCGGCGGTCCAGCCGAGATTCTTGTGAATAACTCCGGCCTGTCGCGGGAGGCGTTCGCTCATCAGATGTCCGAGACGGATTGGGACGCCGTTATAGATACGAACCTGACCGGGGTTTGGCGGGTCGCCAAGGCAGCGGCGAACGCCTTGATCGCGGCGGCGCGGCCGGGCGCGATTATCAACATCGCCTCTATAACCGCCTATCGCGTCTCCCAGACGATCGGAGCCTACGCGGCTTCGAAAGCGGCCGTCGACCACCTGACGCGCGCCATGGCGTTGGAGCTCGCGAAACATGGGATCCGCGTCAACGCTTTGGCGCCGGGCTATTTCAAGACCGCGATCAATGACGCTTTTTTCGAGACCGACCAGGGCGACAAGATGATACGGCGCATCCCCATGCGGCGGACCGGCGCTCTTCCTGAACTCTCAGGCCCCTTGCTTTTGCTCGCCTCCGACGCCGGATCCTATATGACTGGCTCGACGATCACCGTCGATGGCGGGCACCTTCAAAGTGCGCTGTAGGTCAAATTTCAATCAAAATTCCGGCCGCCGTTAGAAATGCCTTAGGGGTCGCATCGCTAACCTCCTATCGAAGTTGAGGGAGCGCGCGATGGCGGCGGCAGCGGAGAAACGGGACCGGGAGACTGAAGGGGCGGAGGACGCGGTCGAGCCGCCTCGGCCCTCGGAAGCGGCGACGGACGCCGCGCCGATGTCTTCTCCCGCGCTCGCCCTGCAGAGCGGATTGGCGGCCGAGCTCGCCGGACCCCGCGACGATCACTACCCGCCGCGCCTCGTGACTGGCTTTGTTATTGCATTCTGCGGGGCGGCTTGGGCCGGCGCGCTGATGACGTACTCGACTCTCTTCTAGGCTGCGCTTTACAAGCCGATTGGGGCGATGCGGAACGCGCATCGTCGGCGATCTAGCGAGGTGCGCCATGGGCGTGAAAAAAGCCGTTCTTCCCGTTGCCGGCCTGGGTACGCGCGTGCTGCCCGCTACGAAGGCGATCCCGAAGGAGATGCTGCCCGTCGTCGACCGGCCGGCCATTCAGTATGTCGTCGACGAAGCGCTAGAGGCGGGCGTCGAACACATCGTCTTCGTCACCGGCCGCAACAAAGGCGCGATCGAGGACTATTTCGACCGCGCTTACGAGCTGGAATCGACGCTGGTTCAGAAGAACAAAACGGCGATCTTGGAAGCCCTCGAGGCCTCTTTATTGCCGGCGGGGAGCGCAAGCTTCGTCCGCCAGCAGGCGCCCCTCGGCCTTGGTCATGCGATCTGGTGCGCGCGCGATATTATCGGCGACGAGCCGTTCGCCGTTCTCTTGCCGGACATGCTGGTGAAGGCGCGCCCAAGCTGTCTGGCGCAGATGATGGGCGCCTTTGACGAGGTCGGCGGCAACATCATCGCGGTCGATGCGATCCCCGAGGATCAGGTTTCGTCTTATGGCGTAATCGCGCCGAAGTCTCGCCAAGGGCGCATCATCGAGATGTCCGGCATGGTCGAGAAACCGCCGCGCGACGCGGCACCGTCCAATCTCAAGATCACGGGGCGCTATATCTTACAGCCGGAGATTTTCTCATTGCTGGCCGATCAGGCTGCTGGCGCGGGCGGCGAGATCCAGCTGACCGACGCCATGGTGCGGCTGATGGCGGACCAGCCGTTTCACGCCTTCGAGTACGATGGGCGGGACTATGATTGCGGCTCGAAGATCGGATACTTCGAGGCCGTGCTCGCCTATGCGCTCGATCACCCGGACATCGGCGAAGACGCGAACGCCCTGATCAACGCGCACCGGCCCAAGAGCTGAGCACCTGGTCTGCGGCGTCGGAGGGCTTCCGTGCGCGCGCGCCATTGTCTAAGCGTGGGGTGTCGGAGAGGCGTAGGCCATGCTGATTCTCGTAACCGGCGCGGCGGGCTTCATCGGCCATCGCGCAGCGCTTGCGCTGTTGGACGCGGGCTGCAGCGTCGTCGGCGTCGACAATCTGAATACTTACTACGACGTAGAGCTTAAGCGGCGGCGCTTGTCGGAGCTGACGGCCCGGCCGGGTTTCCGTTTCCATGAGATCGATATCGCCGACCATTCGGCGCTCTCGTCGCTTCCGGATCGCGATTCAATCGACCGGGTGGCGCATCTCGCCGCCCAAGCGGGGGTGCGCCGGTCCCTCGAGGATCCGTTCTCATATGCTTCGTCGAATCTGCTTGGGCATCTCTCGGTTCTTGAGTTCTGTCGAACGGCGGCGAAGCGGCCCCTGTTGATCTATGCGTCGTCCAGCGCGGTCTACGGGGAGGGGGCGCCGCCGCCCTTCCGGGAGACCGATCCGCTCGGCGATCAGCTGTCCCTTTACGGTGCGAGCAAGCGGGCCGACGAGTTGATGAGCCTGTCCTATGCCTCGCTCTACGATCTGCCTCAGGTGGCGCTGAGGCTGTTCACCGTCTACGGGCCGATGGGCCGGCCCGACATGGCCTATTGGATCTTTACGAAGAAGATCCTCGGCGGCGAGGCCATTTCCCTTTTCAATTCCGGCCGGATGCGGCGCGACTTCACTTATATTGAAGATGCGATCGCGGGGCTGACGGCCGTGCTGCTCGGCGAGCCGCGTTTCAAGCCCGGTGCGCCGCCCCATCGGATCTATAATCTCGGGTCCGGCGAGGCGGTCGATCTCATGGCCTTCGTCCACCACATCGAATCGGCCGCGGACCGGGCCGCCGAGATCGTCTTTCAACCCCGCCAGCCAGGCGACATGCTGTCGACCCATGCCGATATCGGGGCGATTGCCAGGGATTACGGCTACGCGCCTTCGGTCGGGCTAGGGGAGGGGGTTCGGCGGTTCGTCGACTGGTTCGCCGCCTCGCCGTTCGCCGCCGACATCGCGGTGGTCGGGGGGTGACGCCCGCCCGCGCGGCGGGGCTGTTGGCGCTCGCCATGGCCGGGATCTCTGCCGCGGGCGCGGCGATGGGGACGACCGGCGGCGGTCCGCTCTTTTGGGCCGTGTCCGCGGGGCTCGGGTCGACCCTTCTGGCCTTGGCGTGGATCGATGTCCGGGAGGGCCGGCTGCCGGATGCCTTGACGCTCCCCTTGATCGCCGCCGGCCTCGCCATGGCCGCGATTCGCGGAGAGCCGGGCGAGGCGCTGAACGCCGCGCTTGGCGCTGGGATCGGGTATGGCGGCTTCGTCGCCGTCGAGCTTGGGTTTCGCAGGCTTCGCGGCCGCGACGGGCTGGGCCGGGGCGATGCGAAGCTCGCGAGCGCCGGCGGCGCGTGGATCGGCGCCTCCGCCTTGCCCTTCATGCTGCTCGTGGCCTCCTCCGCCGCGCTGGCCGCGGTCGGCGTGCAGCACATGCGTTCCGGCGCCGGAGCCCAAGGGTTGATGACCCGCCGGCTGCCGTTCGGCCCGTGGCTTGCGCTTGGCGTTTGGGTCGGATGGGTCTTTTTCGCCACACTTCCTTGAAATGGACGCGGCTGATCACCGGGGCCTGCAACTGTCACATATCTGAAAGAATAGTGACACAGTTCTGATAATCAGCCGTGCCATACGCGCCAGTGCATTGGAGAATTGCGGGTGGGTGATCCGGAGATCGGCCGGAGCCCCCTGTCCATGCCGATTATCAACCAAGCCTATTCGAGGGGGCTTTCATGAAATCCGTTCGTTCCATCCGCAGCGTCTTGCTTGTCGGGGCCGCGGCGGCCGCTCTGGCCGGCTGCGCCGACACCGACATCGTCACGCCCGGCGTTCCCGCCGCGCCGGTCGCGCCCGTTGACCCGGCGCCGACGCCGCCGGCCCCGCCGGCCCCGCCCGCTGCGACCACTGTCGAGCTGGTCCCCGCCGCCGGCTGCCCCACCGGCACCGTCGAGCTGGCGCTTCCGGCCGCCGGCATCGCTTCGGCCGCCAACGCCTGCTCGGTGTCCGGCACGATCACAAGCGATCTGACGATCCCGGCCGATGTGCCGATCGCGCTTAACGGCCCGGTTTTCGTCGGCGACGGCGCGACCTTGACCATCGAGCCGGGCGCCATCCTGTTCGGCTCCGCCGGCGCCGACTTCCTGACCGTCGATGTCGGCGGGACCTTGGAAGCTGCGGGCACGGTCGACGATCCGATCATCTTCACCGCCCGCATCGACGTTGAAGACATGGAGACCGGCAGCACGCTCGTCACGCCGACGACGCGCGGCCAATGGGGCGGCCTGATCTTGAACGGCGACGCGCCGATCAACGCCTGCGCCGACGGCACGGCCGAGGGCGGCACCGTGGGCTGCACGAACTCGGGCGAAGGCGGCACCGGCACGTTCGGCGGCGCCGACCCCACCGACAGCTCCGGCACGCTGCAATTCCTCCAGGTTCGCTATGCGGGCTTTGAGATCACCGACGAGAACGAGTTGAACGGCATCGCCTTCCAAGGCACCGGCAGCGGCACCGTCGTCAACAACATCCAGGTGTTCAACAACGCCGACGACGGCGTCGAGTTCTTTGGCGGCACGACCAATGCTCAATTCGTCGCGCTCAACGGCAACGCGGACGATAGCCTCGACTGGACCGACGGCTGGACGGGCAACCTCCAGTTCCTCCTAATCGAGCATGCGGTGGACGACGCCGACCAGGGCATCGAGGCGGACAATAACGGCGACGTCAACGACGCCCTGCCGCGCTCCGCGCCGACGATTTCCAACTTCACCATCGTGGGCGGCGGCGACGAAGCGGCCGACGCCGACAGCGACATCGGCGCCCTTATTCGCGAAGGCACCGCCGCGACGCTGGTCAACGGCATCATCACGGGCGGATTCACCGTCGGCGCGCTCGACATCGACGACGAAGCCACCTTCTCGCGCTTCGGCGCCTCGGGGGTCGCGGGCGATGAAATCCTGACGATCGAATCGCTTCTGCTTGATGACGACACGCCGATTGTCTTGAACAACCAAGACCTCGACGACGATCCGGCCACTGGCGACGCCGACGGGAACGATCCGGACGTCGACGCCGACGGCAATCCGGTGGTGCTGACCGACATTCTCGGTGCGGATGAAAACATCGTTATCGCCGACGCCACCCTTTCCAGCGAATTCTTCCCTGGCGCGACGGAGCTGGATATCCCGGTCTTCGACGTGACGGCGGATGAGTTCTTCGACGAAACGGCCGTCGTCGGCGCATTCCGGACCTTCGACACGCCGGAGCTCAACTGGGCCACCGGCTGGACCTTCGGCCTCGTCGCCGATCCGGACGTCGCGACCGAGTGCCCGGCCGGCACGACGGCCACGGGCGAAGCCTTCGACGGCCTCATCGCTTGCGATATCCCGGACCCGATCACAAGCGACCTGACGCTCACGCCGGGTGTCGTCTATCAGATCTCGGGTCTCACCTTTGTCGGTCTTGACCAAGGCCCCGACGTCGATAATCCGAACCCTGTAGCTTCGGTGACGCTCACCATCGAACCAGGCCTGACGTTGTTCGGCTCCGAAGGGTCCGACGTGTTGGTCGTCAACCGCGGTTCGATGATCGAATCGAACGGCACGGCGACTGATCCGGTCATCATGACGGCGCGGGCCGATCTTGAGGACACGATCACCCCGACCACGCGTGGTCAGTGGGGCGGCCTGGTCATCAATGGCCGGGCGCAGATCAACGCCTGCGCCGACGGCACTGCCACCGGCGGCACGATCGGGTGCACGAACTCAGGCGAAGGCGGCACCGGAACGTTCGGCGGCGACTTCAACGCCGATGATTCGGGTTCGGTCCAGTTCACGCAGGTTCGCTTCGCCGGCTTTGAGATCACCGATGAGAACGAGCTGAACGGCATCGCCTTTCAAGGCACCGGCAGCGGTTTGACCGTCGACTCGATCCAAGTCGTCAACAATGCCGACGACGGCATCGAGTTCTTCGGCGGCGCGACCAACGCCAAGCGCGTGCTCCTCACCGGCAACGCCGACGACTCGATCGACTGGACCGACGGCTGGATCGGCAGCCTTCAATTCGCGATCGTTCAGCACGCCGTGGACGACGCCGACCAAGGCATCGAGGCCGACAATAACGGCGACGACAATCTCGCCACGCCGGTTTCGAACCCGACGCTCTCTAACGTCACCCTGATCGGCAACGCCGATGATGACGGCGACAGCGATATCGGCGCTTTGATCCGCGAAGGCACCAACGGCGAGTTTTACAACTTCATCGTTGTGGACTTCAACGAGGGGCTCGACATCGACGACGAGGCGACCTTCACCAACCTCGTGGACGCCACCGACGGCATCGTGATCGAGAGCTGGTTCCTCGACAATGTCGACGTCGACTTCCTCGAGAACAACCAAGATCTCGACGATGATCCAGCGACGGGCGACGCCGACGGCAACGACCAGGACGTCACGCTTGACGGAACGCCCGTCGATATTTCCGACGTGGTCGGCGCCGACGGCAACAATGTCGTGACGGGCGATGTCGGGGCGACGGGGCTCACGGGGACATCGTTCGTTGCGGACGCTCCGGGCATTGTTCCGGGCGCGCCCATCACGGATGTGACGGCCTTCGACCCGACGACTTTGACGGGCGATTTCTTCGAAGCGGGCACGTTCCTCGGGGCGGTCTCGGGTGCGGACGACACCTCGTTCGACGGCTGGACCTTCTCGTTCGACGAATAGGTCTCTTAACGGATCGGCCCGGCGGAGTTTCGCCGGGCCGGTTTCTTGTCTTTTTGGGGATCGGGGAATCTCATGTCTAAATTGAACTTTTCGCTCAAGTCGGCCCTGATGCTCTCATCGGCCGGACTTTGTCTCGGGATCGCCCATGCGCAGGAGGCGGCCGAGCCCGCCGACGGCCAGGACACGCGCACGCTTGAGACGGTCGTTGTCCGCGGCCTCTTCATTCCGGACGAGAAACGCTCGACATCTGAGATCTCCAGCTTGATTGACGCGGAAGACTTCCAGTTGACGGGCGACAGCAACGCCGCCTCGGCTCTGGGGCGCGTCACCGGCCTTTCTCTGTCAGACGGCAAGTTCATCTTCGTCCGCGGCCTTAACGAGCGCTACACCAACGCGACGCTAAACGGCCTCACTTTGCCGAGCCCGGAACCGCTCCGCCGAGTTGCGCCGCTCGACCTGTTCCCGACCTCGGTCCTTGAAACGATCCTGGTCCAAAAGACCCACTCCCCTGAATTCTCCTCAGAATTCGGCGGCGGTCTCCTTGAGCTTCGCACGAAATCCGTTCCGGATCAGGGGTTCTTTGAAATCGGCGCGTCGATCAGCGCCAACACGGCGACTGCCTTTCAGGACGGTCTCCTGTTCGATGGCGGCGATACCGATTTCCTTGGTTTTGACGACGGCACCCGGAACATCCCAGACGTGCTTGCGCCCTCGTTTAACAACACCCCGGTCGGATCGCTCGATCTTGATACGAATATCGCGATCGCTGAAGCGCTCACCAACCCGCAGCTGCAAGTCATTCAGCAGGGCGTCGTCGGCCCCAATGTCAGCTTCAGCACAGCCGGCGGCCAATCCTTCGATGTCACCAACGACATTCGCATTGGCGTGATCGGGACGGCGAGCTACGGCAACCAATGGGACACCAAGCAAGGCGTTCGCGCGACGGTGGAGTCCGCTATTTCGGCGCCGGCGGGCTTCGATCCCGCCGTGGACGGTGCGTTGAACATCGGCACGCCGGGCGCCGAGGTCGACTTGTCCTTTGAAGACAATTTCAGCCGCTTCAGCACTGAAAACCTCGTCACGCTCAACGGCCTCGGATCCATCGGCGCTGAATTCTACGACACCCATGAGGTCGCGTTTACGACCTTGGTGGCGCGGTCGACCAGCAAGGAGGCGCGGGTCTTCGAGGGCGTCGATGAAGAAGAGGAATTGGTGCGCCAAGAAAACCTCGATTTCTTCGAGCGCCAAGTTTGGTCGGTGCAGGGCGACGGCACCCATGTTTTTCCCCAGCTCGGCAATGTCTGGAGCGAGCTTGACGATTTGGAGATTTCCTGGCGGATCGGTCTCTCCCGCGCCTTCCGGGACGCGCCGTTCGAGCAGGATTTCGACTTCATCGATGAAGGCGATGGTTTCCGGCTTGAAGAGGCCGAATCTAATTTGACCACGTTCTCGAAGATTGAAGACGAGAATTTCAACTGGGGCGTCGATGTTGCGCTCCCCTTCAGTCTCGGCTTTATCTTGCCGGGCGACGGCGACGCCGAGATCAGCGCAGGCTACGCCTTCCTCGACTCAGAGCGGGATACGTTCCAGCGGCTTTTCCAGTTCACGGATGACGCCGGCGGGGGCTTCGCCATCAGCGAGCTTTTCCAGCGGGTCGATTTCTTCTTTGATGAAGCCAATATCGGCGCCGACGGCCTGCTGCTTGAAGATATTGGCGGCCTTCTGTTCCCCGAAGGTTTCGAGGGCAGCCTTGAGATCGACCAGTGGTATGTGAAGGGCGAAATTCAGCTGACGCCCTTCCTCAGCGTTTCCGGCGGCATTCGCTCGGAGGAGTCGCTCCAGATCGCCGACACATTCACGTTGGCATCGATTGTTTCCGGCGCGCCCGAGGCCATCGACCAGGCGATTTTAGGGGATTTCCTTCTGCCCTCGGTCACGGCGACGTGGAACTTCGCGTCAAACCTTCAGCTTCGCGTCGGTTTCTCGCAGACCATCACCCGCCCTCAGTTCCGGGAGCTCGCCGCTCAGCAGTTCATCAACAACGAGACCGATGTTAACTTTTTCGGTAACCCATTCTTGACGAATACCGAGATCGACAACTACGACGCCCGCCTTGAGTACTATTTCGGGCCTGGTGAGTTCTTTACTGTTGGCGGTTTCTTCAAGGATCTTACCAATCCGATCGAGCAAATCAGCTTCTTGCTCGCCGACTCCGATATCGCATCATTCGCGAACGCGCCGTCGGCGGAGCTTTGGGGCATCGAGCTTGAACTTGAGAAAAACCTCAACTTCCAAGACTGGTTCGGTTGGCAATTCCTTGGCGATCGCGAATTCAAGCTCGGTGGGAACTATACCTACTCGCAGTCGGATGTGAGCTCGGACGGCACGGTGACGTTGATCGACGCCGGCCAAGTGCCGAACGCCGTACCGGTCGAGTTCGCCGGCCCCGGCGTGATCATCGACGGCCGCGCCCTGCAAGGTCAGTCCGATCATATTGCAAACATCCAGTTCGGCTTCGACAATCCTGACGCTGGCAGCCGGTTCCGCATTATCATGAACTATGTCAGCGAGCGGATCCGGACGACGGAGAACGTCTCTACGGGCACGCCGGCGATCATCGAGCAGGTGCCGCTCACGGTTGATCTCTCCTACATCAAGGAATTCAACTGGAGAGACAATTTTTACACGCTGACGCTTCGGGCCCAAAACATCACCGGTGATGATTATATCGCCTTTTCGGAAGGCACCGTGAACGTTCTGACGGTGGACTCGTTCGATCGTGGCGCGAATTTCTCCATCGGGCTTGCGGCGGCGTTTTAGACCGCTTGTCAATTTGACGATCAGCTGGCTAGCTGATCTTTGTATCGGTCCACGCAATGCCAAGCGCACTGCGTGGACCAGCCGGTTTAGGGCGGCGTGAGGGAGTTCAGATGCGGGTCGGGACCGCGATCGACGGGGCGAGCGCCCTTGCGCTGACAAGGCGGGGCGTGGAACTCGGCTTAGCTACAGCGGCGGGTTTGATCGGGGCCCGTCTGGTATGGTTGTCGGTCGCGCCGGAAGCGGCGGTGAGCGGATTGAGCGCGCCGCCGCCCGTTGTGTTCCAGGCGCAAGGCGCCGGCGTCGCCGCCGATGTGACACGCCTCACTCGGGAAAATCCCTTCTCTGAAATCGAAGCTGGCTCGGTCGAGGCGGTCGATGTGCTCGACGCGCCGGAAACCTCGTTGAACCTGGTGCTCGCCGGCGGCCGGGCAGTTACGTCGGGAGACGCGGGCGTCGCCTTCATTCAAACCCCGGACAATAAGACACGGGGCTACGCCGTCGGAGATGAGATCTTAAGCGGCGTCGTGTTGGAGGAGATCCGCTTCGACCGGGTGATCCTTCGCCGCAACGGCGCCCTGGAGAGCCTTTTGCAACGGGACGAGGGCGCGTTTCTCGAGATCGAACGGTCGTCGGAGAGCGCCACCGGAAGGTCCTCAGAGAGCGCTGCGGGGGCGGCATCCGCGTCGTCTCCCTCTGCGGTGGAGGCCGCCCCGGTGCAAACCGTTGATGTGAGCGCGGAAGGCGCATCGAACCTCCTGGCGTCGGTGGCGCTGTCGGCTGTGCGGGAAAACGGCCGCATCACCGGCTACCGGATCGACCCCCGCGGAGGCGGCGCGCTGCATGGCGGCTTGAGGGCGGGCGACATCGTGCGGTCGATCGACGGGTCCAGCGTTCAAGAGCTTGGCCAGCGGCGCTTGTTAGAGTCCTTCGGCGGCGCGGGCTCATTGAATATCGTGGTCGAACGGGACGGAGAGCCCGTCGAATTGATCATCGAAGTCTCGTAGACGGGGTGGAGTAGAATGAAGTCGCAATATCTTGGTGCGGCGATGATGTGCGCCTACGGCGTCGCATCGGCGTCTCCGGCCTTCGCCCAAAATGGCGCGCGCCACGTTCTGAACCTCGAAGAGGTGGATATGGGCGTTCTGGTCCAGGACGTTTCCATGGTGACGGGCCAGACCTTCATTCTCGATCCCGACGTGCGCGGCAAAGTGTCGATCACCTCCACAGAACCCATGACCTCTGACGAGGTCTTCCAGGTCTTTCTGGCGACGCTCCGCGTCCATGGATACACGGCCGTGCCCTCGGGACGGGGGGTTTACACCATTCTCCCCGAGCAAAGCGCGGTGGGCCAGGCCGGCCTTTCGAGCCGAGCCGGCGACGCGTTTGTCACCGAAATCATCCCGCTGACGCATTTCAACGCCGTCGAGGCGGCGCAGATGGTGAAGCCGATCATCGATGCCCAAGGCCAGGCGGTGGCGACGGCGAACTCCAATATGCTGGTGGTCGTCGATTATGCGAGCAATCTTCCCCGCGTAAGAGCGCTCGTTGCGGAACTCGATCGGGACCGAGCGGTGGTGGAGACGCTGCCGCTGACCAATATACCTGCGACGGAGATGCAGCAGATCCTCACCGCGGTGCAGGGCGGGGGCGGGCGCCGCGGCGATAGCGGCGGGGCGGCGGACTTCACCGCGATCGCGTCTGAAACAAGCAACGCCATCATCCTGCGCGGCGATGAGCCCTCGGTGCGGCGCGCCCTGCGCATCGCGCGCGAACTCGATCAAACCGATCCCACCCGTGATAATCTCCGCATCATCCCGCTCAGCCATGCGCGGGGCGATGAACTTGTGCCGATCCTTGAACAGGTCGGGCGGACGGTGACCGATCAGGCGGGGCCGGCCGATAACAGCCGCGCCACGATCGCCTATCACGAACAGACGAACTCGCTGGTGGTCAGCGCCGACCGGGAGACGCTGCTCGCCATGGAACGCGTGGTCGAGGCGCTGGACGTTCGCCGGGCGCAAGTGCTCGTCGAGGCGATCATCGTCGAGATCTCCGACGACACCGCCCGCGAACTCGGGCTTCAATTCCTCCTCGCCGGCAGCGACGGCGAAGTGCCGTTCGTCAGCACCAATTTCTCGAACTCCGCCCCAAGCCTTCTGGCGCTGACGGGGGCGCTTGTGGGCGACGAACTTGTCAGCCCCGATGGCGCCGACACCGTCGCCTCGAACCCGTTCGTGGACAGCGCCGTCTCTTCGCTTCTCGCGGCGAACGGCATAACGGCGGGTATCGGAGGTGAGAGCGGAGATACGCTCTTCGGCGTAATTTTAAATGCGGTTCAGACCGATACCGAGTCGAATGTTCTTTCGACGCCGTCGATCCTGACACTGGACAATCAGACCTCGTCGATCTTCTCAGGCCAGCAGATCCCGGTGAACACAGGCGCCGCGCTCGGCGACGCAAACCTCAACCCGTTCATCACGGTCGAGCGGATCGATGTGGGCATTCTCTTAGATGTGACCCCCAATATCGGCGAGGACGGTTCGGTTCGTTTGGATATTCGTCAGGAGGTCGCCAGCATCGCTGCGCCCATCGGCGATCTGACAACGGATTTCATCACCAACCGGCGTGAGATCGCGACCACCGTCGTCGCCAATGACGGCGAGCTGATCGTCCTCGGCGGCTTGATCCAGGAAAGCGACACGGTCACGCAAGAAAAGGTTCCCCTCCTCGGCGACATCCCCGGGATTGGCCGGCTTTTCGAGGATCGCGCGCGGGGCATCGCCCGGAGCAATTTGATGGTCTTTATCCGCCCTACGATCGTGCGCGACCAGGACGATGCGCGGGCGACGACGGAGCGGACCTATAACTATATCCGCGCTGAACAGCTTTATCTTGACGACGATGAAGTTCCATTGATCGATCGCTTTTTGGGCGAGGTGCTCGGCGCCGAACCTCCAGGCGGGCCGCTGCCGCCGACCCCGCCCATCGCCGAAGAGGACTGAGCCGCCTTCTAGGACGCCGCCATGACTGACATCGCAGCACCGGAGCTTTCCTATGCGTTTGCGCGGGACAAGGGCGTCCTTGTTCTGCCGGGAAGACCGCACCTGACGTTGGGGGTTCGGACCGGCGCCGATCCGATGTCGCTCCTCGAGGCGCGCCGGGCGCTCGGCGCGCGCTTCGACGTCGAAGCGCTCAGCGCGAGCGCGTTCGACAAAGAACTCTCCTCGTCCTACGCCCGGGACGCCTTGGATGGCGAAGAGGCGGAGGCGGCGGTCGCCGGCCAAGACGATCTCGCCAGCCTTGTCGATGGCATCCCGCAAACGGCCGACCTCCTGGACGGCGACGACGACGCCCCCGTTATCCGTCTTATCAACGGCTTGATCTACGAAGCGGTGAAGCGACGGGCCTCGGACGTCCATGTCGAGCCCTATGAAGACAAGCTTTCCATTCGGTACCGGATCGACGGCGTCCTCCAGGAGATCCTAACGCCGTCCCGTCGTCTGGCCCCGCCTTTGGTGTCCCGGATCAAAGTGATGGCGCGGCTGGATATCGCCGAGAAGCGGGTGCCCCAGGACGGGCGGATCTCGCTCTCGATCGGCGGGCGGTCCATCGACGTGCGCGTTTCCACCTTGCCGTCTCGATACGGCGAGCGGGTCGTTCTGCGGCTCCTCGACAAGGCGCAGGCGCGGCTGAGCCTTAAAGACCTCGGCATGGACGCCGACACGCTCGAACGCTTCAGCGGCGTCTTACAGGAGCCGAACGGCGTTTTGCTCGTCACAGGCCCCACGGGGTCGGGCAAGACCACCACCCTTTATTCCGGCTTGATGATGCTGAACGATGGCGCGCGGAACATTCTGACCGTCGAGGACCCGATCGAATATGGCTTGGACGGCGTCGGTCAAACCCAAGTGAACGACAAAGTCGGCATGACCTTCGCCGCCGGCTTGCGCGCGATTCTTCGCCAGGATCCAGACGTCGTGATGGTCGGTGAGATCCGCGATGTCGAGACCGCCGAAATCGCCGTCCAAGCCTCGCTGACAGGCCACCTCGTCCTTTCCACCGTCCACACGAATTCCGCCGCCGCTGCGGTGACCCGGCTGCGCGATATGGGCGTCGAGCCTTTTCTCCTCGCGTCGACGTTGCGGGCGGTGCTGGCGCAGCGCCTCGTCCGGCGGCTGTGCCGGACCTGCAAAACGCCCCATGCGCCGAGCGAGGCGGACCGGCAATTGATGCGTTTGGACGCGCCCGATGCGGCGGGCGCCACGCTCTATCGGCCTGTCGGGTGCCTCAACTGCGCCAATACCGGTTACGAAGGGCGGCTCGGCGTCTATGAGCTGATGATCATCGATAGCGGTCTTCGACGCATGATCAGCGAAGACGCCGGTGAGCAAGACCTCGAGGCCGCCGCCTTCCGCAACCATCGCACGCTCTTCGAAAGCGGCCGCATGCACGTGCTCGCCGGCGAGACAAGCCCCGAGGAAGTCCTTCGTGTCGCCCGGGTGGAGGGGCTCACCCATGGCGGCATATGAGTACACCGCGATCGGGCCGGACGGTCGGCGGACCAATGGCACGATTTCCGCCGATACCGCCCGCTCGGCGCGGAAAGAGCTGCGTCTGCGTCAACTTACGCCGATCGAGGTGCACGAGGCGCGGGAACGATCATCCGGCGGGCGGCTGACGCGCCGTCCCGTGCGGCTGCGGTCGAAGGATCGCGTGCTGGCGACGCGCCAGCTGGCGATGTTGATCCAATCGGGCTCGCCCGTCGAAGAGGCGCTCGGCGCGGTCGCGTCGCAAGCCGAACAGCCCTCCGTCCGGCGGACGCTGCTCTCGATCCGTTCCAGCGTCACCGAGGGATATCGGTTCTCCGAAGCTTTGGCTCAGGCCCCGCAGGCGTTTCCCCCGCTCTATCGCTCCATCGTCGCCGCCGGCGAAAGCTCCGGCACGCTGGGCGCGGTGATGGAGCGTTTGGCGATCTATCTTGAGGAAAGCCAGCGCGCAGCTCGAAAGGTGCAGGCGGCGCTGATTTATCCCGCCGTGTTGTGCGTGGTGGCGCTCGCGGTGATTTCGGCGCTGATGACCTTCGTCGTGCCCAGGGTCGTCGAGCAGTTCGACATCCTTGGCCAGGAGCTGCCGCCGCTGACCCAGGCCGTGATCGGCGTTTCAAACTTCATGCGGTCCTGGGGGCTCGCGCTTTTGGTTCTCATCGGCGCGTCCATGTTCGGATGGCTCCAAGCGGTGCGGCAGCCGGCGATCAAGCGACGGGCGGACCGGTTCTGGCTGTCGATCCCGGTGATCGGTCGTCTTCTTCGGTCTGTGAACGCCGCGCGCTTCGCCCGGACCTTCTCGACCCTTCTTGGCAGCGGCGCGCCCGTGCTCGACAGCCTGACGGCCGCGCGCGGCTCGCTCGGCAATGCGATCTTCGTCGAGGCCGTCTCGGGCGTGATGACGACTGTGCAAGAGGGCGGATCGGTGGCGAGGGGGCTGCGGGGCGCGGCCGTGTTCCCGCCGCTCTTGACCCATATGGCGGCGAGCGGCGAAACGGGCGGCGACCTTGCGGCGATGATGGAGAAGGGGGCCGAATATCTCGAAGATGAGTTTGAAGGCTCGACCACCGTCGCCCTTGGCTTATTGGAGCCTTTGATCATCGTGCTTTTGGGCGGCGTCGTCGCCCTGATCGTGTTATCAATCATGCTTCCGATCATGCAGCTCAACACGCTGGCGATCGGATAAGGCCGAAAGGAGGCGGATCGACATGGCGAGCCCTGTGAAACCAAGCGCCGAGGCGGGCTTCACCCTCACTGAGATCATGGTGGTGGTTTTCATCATCGGACTTTTGTCGACGGTCGCGATCATCAATGTCGCGCCCGCGTTCACGCAAAGCCGTGAGACGAAGGCCCGGGCGGATATCTCAAGGATCGAGGGCGCGCTGGAGCAGTACAATCTCGCGCTCTTCGACTATCCAAGCCAAAATCAAGGCTTGGACTCGCTGATCGAAGCGCCCCAGGATCTGCGGAACCCGGTCGACTATCCGCGCGGGGGCTTCCTGCGGAACCTGCCGGACGATCCGTGGGGCCGGCCCTACCAATACGTATTCCCGGCCCAGCGGTCGCGCGCGCCCTACGACGTCTTCTCACTCGGGGCCGACGGCCAGCCTGGCGGTGAAGAACAGGACGCCGACATTGGCAATTGGGACGAATAGACCTGCCAGCGACGCCGGCTTCACCCTGGTCGAGCTTTTAGCCGTCGTCTTCATCACGGGGCTCGCGGCCAGCGCCGTCGTCATGACCCTGCCGCGCGGGGCCGACCCAGTGGAGGCGGAGGCGCGGCGGCTGGCGGCGGGCCTCCAGGCGGCGAGCGAGCAGGCTTTGGTGGCCGGAGCGATGCATGGCTTGGATATCAACGGTCGCGGCTATGAAATCGTTCGTCGCGGCTCGGGCGAATGGCGCCCCGCCCGTGGCGGCGCGCGCCGGCTTCCGTCGGGCGTCTCGATTGCGATTTTAGAGCAGGTCTTTCTCGATGGCGCGCCCCCGGAATGGCCGGAGGCGCGGTTCGATACGCTCGGTTACGCGACGCCCACGATCTATCAGGTCACCCGGGAGGGCGGGCGACGGCGCGCCATTGTTCGGCTATCGCCCGACGGTTCGGTTTCGGTGGATGTGTTGGACGATGTCTAAGCCCGGCACCGACGCTGGCTTCAGCTTGATCGAAGTGGTCGCCGCGCTCGGCGTCTTTTCAATCGCCGCGGTCAGCTTGATGGCTGTCAACGCCCAAAGCGCGGTTTCGGCCGCAAGGCTCGAAGCGCGGTCCCTCGCGCGGATCGTCGCCGACAACCAAATGGCGCGAGCCTTTATCGACCCGCGACGGTTGGAGGTCGGCGTGGAAGAGGGCGACGAGGTTCAGATGAACCGCCGGTTCCAATGGCGGCGCGAAGTGACCGAGAGCGGGCGCGAAAATCTCCTGATCATCACTGTTGACGTTCGGCGGCCGGGAGATGGCCAAACGTTGGCGCGCGCGATCACTCTGCGGGAGGCGGCGCGATGAGCGGCCCGCACGTCCGGCCCGATGCCGGCTTCACCCTGGCGGAGACCTTGGTCGCCGTTTTCGTTTTGGCGATCCTTTCGGCGGCCGGAGGATCCATGCTGATCACCACGATCGAGGGCCGGCGACAACTCGACATCCAGTCTGAAGATATGCTGACCTTCGACATCGCAACGGCGTTCATCTCCGGCGATATCTCGTCTGCATCGCGCCGAACGGCGTCGCCGCCCAACGGCATTGATCCGCCGCACAGTCTGGAGGGCGGACCGCCCGATAGCGACGGCGTGTTCCTACGCCTGATCCGGGGCGGCTGGGACAATCCCGGCGGCCTCGAGCCGCGGAGCGGTCTTACGCGCGTTCTCTACCGCCTCGATGGCGGCCGGCTGCTCCGAGAAACGACCCGCCGGCCCGATGCGACGCGGTCGACCCCCGTCG
>CAYYNG010000005.1:0-5289 GCA_964472435.1 uncultured Hyphomonadaceae bacterium
AACCGCCTTGACGGGTTTCCGCGGTTCAGCTTGCTTGTCGCCCTGCCGCTGTGGTTGCTCCTTTTGTTCGCCGGACGGATGGCCGCGCTGTCGCGTTCAACCCATCGCCCGTTCCAAATCTTCAGCGGGGCGCGGCGCGATGCGCCGAAAGTGCTTCTCGTAGCCGACGCCGAGGCCGCCGCAGAGACGCTTCGGCAGTTGGACCGGGCGCTTGAGGGGGCGCCGGTGCGGGTCCTCGGGATCATCGAAATCGAAGGCCTAGGGCCCGGCAGGGCGATTCGCGGCGTGCCCGTGCTCGGCGCCTTCGCGGACCTCGACCGGATGCTGGACCTTCTGACCTTGCGGTATGGCGAGGCGCCTTGGGTCGCCACCGCCGGCGTCGCCCGCCGTCGCCGCTATATGGCCGATATCCTCAAGACGGCGTCGGTTCGGAAATCGCAAGTCATGTCGCTTGGCGACGGTGTCGGCGGGGCGATGCTCGAGCAGGTCCAGCCCGCCGATCTGCTTACCCGCGCCGAACGGGAGTTGGACCCTAGGCCCGTCTCGGACTTGGTCGGCGGCGCCCGGGTTTTCGTAACCGGGGCCGGCGGAACCATTGGGTCTGAGCTGGCGCGTCAGTGCGCGGCGCTCGGACCCGCAGAGGTCGTTCTGTTCGACGCATCGGAATACAATCTCTACCGCATCGAACTAAAGCTCCGCCGCAAACATCCCAAACTTCGGATCCAACCGCTTTTGGGCGATGTCCGGGACGTCATGCGGATCGAAACGGCGATCCGAGAGGCGCGGCCTGACGTCGTGATACACGCCGCCGCGCTGAAACACGTGCCCCTTATGGAAGCCAATCCGTGCGAGGCGATCCTCACGAACGTGGCTGGCGCGATGAACACGGCCCGGGCGGCGATCGGCGCCGGGGTCTCGAAGTTCGTGTTCGTCTCCACCGATAAAGCGGTCAATCCGGAAAATGTCATGGGCGCCACCAAGCGCCTCGCCGAGCTCGCCGTGTGTCGGCTCGTCTCCGGCTCTGCAACCAGCGCCTCGCTCGTTCGGTTCGGCAATGTGCTCGGCTCGTCAGGATCGGTGGTGCCTTTGTTCGAAGAGCAGATCGAGGCTGGCGGCCCCGTGACGGTCACGCATCCCGATGTCACGCGATACTTCATGACAGTGGAAGAGGCCTCGACCTTGGTTCTCCACGCCGCCGCGATGCCCGATGGCGCGGGCGAGGCGGATCTCTTCGTCTTGGATATGGGCGAGCCGGTGCGCATCGAAGCGCTTGCGAAGGCGATGATCCGCATGAAGGGCCTCGTGCCCGGGCGGGATATCGAAATCATCTATTCCGGCCTGCGGCCGGGCGAAAAGCTGCATGAGGAGCTCGTCTACGAGGCCGAGTCGGTGTCTCGATCCGAAGTGAACGGGGTGTTCCGCGTTCGGGGCGCGGGGGCGGCGGATGAGAGCCTCCTTGCAGACTTGGAGCGGCTGTTCGCCGTCGCTCGCAAGCGGGACATCGGGACCGCGCGGCGCATGTTGGGGGCCCTCGCCCCCGAGTTCGAAGCCGCGGCCCGGGAGGCGGCCCGGCCCGGGCGCGTGGCGGCCCGCAGCGGTTGACCCCGCCGCCGCCCGCCGATAGTCGAGCGGCCTGCGCTGAGTTGGAGATCGTAATGACCGACGGCCCCTGGCGCGTGGCCCGCGCTCTGATTTCCGTCTCCGATAAAACCGGATTGGAAGACCGCGCCCGCCGGCTCGTCGAGTTGGGCGTTGAACTCGTATCGACGGGCGGCACCGCTACGGCGCTCCAAGCGGCCGGCCTGCCCGTCCGAGACGTCGCCGATCTGACGGGCTTTCCGGAGATCATGGACGGCCGAGTGAAAACGCTGCATCCCGCGGTGCATGGCGGCCTCCTCTTTCGGCGGGACCTCGCCGACCACCGGGCCGAAGCTCACGCCCATGGGATCGAGGCGATCGACCTCGTCTACATCAATCTCTATCCCTTCGAAGCCGCCGTGGCGTCGGGGGCGGCGTTCGAAGCCGCCATCGAGAACATCGATATTGGCGGGCCAGCCATGCTGCGCGCAGCGGCGAAAAACGCCGCCTTCGTCGCCGTCTGCACGGACGGCGACGATCTCGACGCCGTGCTCGCCGAGATGACGGCCGGCGGAGGCCGCGTTTCCGCCGCCCTCAGACGGCGCCTCGCTGCGAAAACATATGGCCGCACCGCAGCCTATGACGCCGCGATCTCGAGCTGGTACGCCGACCAGATCGGGGAGGCGTCGCCGGACTGGTTCGCGCTTGGCGGGCGGTTGCAGGAGGCGTTGCGATACGGCGAAAACCCTCACCAGGCCGCGGCGTTTTATGCGACGGAGCCCGCTCGCCCCGGGGTCGCCACCGCTGAGCAAGTCCAGGGCAAGGCGCTTTCCTATAACAATTTGAACGACACCGACGCGGCCTATGAGTTGATCGCCGAGCTGGGCGACGAGGCGCCGGGGGTTGCGATCATCAAACACGCGAACCCGTGCGGCGTCGCCCTCGGCGAGACGCTGGAGGCGGCCTATCGGCGGGCGCTCGCGTGCGATCCCACCTCCGCCTTCGGCGGAGTGATCGCGGGCAATCGGCCGCTTGACGCCGCCGCAGCAGCGGCGATCACGGAGATCTTTACAGAAGTCGTCATCGCGCCCGGCGCCGATGCGGCGGCGAGAGACGTCTTTGCGAAGAAGAAGAACCTCCGTCTGCTTCTCGCTGATGCGCTGCCGGATCCAGCGGCGCGCGGCCGGACCGCCAAGACCCTCGCCGGCGGCTTGCTCGTCCAGTCGCGCGACGACGGCCGCTTAACGGCCGCGGACCTCAAGATCGTCACCAAACGCGCGCCGACCGAGGACGAAATCGCCGATCTCCTCTTCGCCTGGCGGGTGGCCAAACACGTTAAATCCAACACCATCGTCTATGCGAAAGACCGGGCGACAGCCGGCATCGGCGCAGGCCAGATGAGCCGTGTGGACGCGGCCCGCATCGCCGCCCGCAAGGCCGAGGACGCCGCCGCGGCCGCCGGCTGGGCCGAGCCCTGCACCCGCGGCTGCGTCGCCGCTTCGGATGCGTTCTTTCCGTTCGCCGACGGCTTGATCCAGACCGCCGAAGCCGGGGCGACGGCGGTGATCCAGCCCGGCGGCTCCATTCGAGACGAGGAAGTGATCGCCGCCGCAGACGCGGCGGGCCTCGCCATGGTGTTCACAGGCATGCGGCATTTCCGCCACTAGGTGCGGAAAAGCGATCCCAAAAAAGCCAAAATACCACCGCATCAGCGTTAACAAGCGGGGCGTAGCTGTTATCCAACGGCCGGTCGGCCGGGCCATGCCCCGTTTCGGCCAAATTTGAATTGGATGAGAGCGCCGCGCGGGCCGCGGGCCGGCCCAAGGATTGCGTCAGCCCTGGCGCTGAGTTGCGCAAGATGAGGACGAGATGCCGACCGAAGGTTTAGAGACTGTCAGCGCCGGGACCGATTTCTCTCTGATCGGGCTCTTCTTCCAAGCCGATCTCGTGGTCAAGGCGGTGATGTTGATCCTGCTGATCGCCAGCCTTTGGTCGTGGGCGGTCATCCTCGAAAAATGGTTCTCGCTCGGCGGCGCGAACGGCAAGGCGAAGAAGTTCGAAGAAGAGTTCTGGTCCGGCAACATGGACCATTACGAAGGCCGCCCCGGCCAAGCGCCGAACAATGGCGGGGCGCGGGTGTTCGCCGCCGCATCGCGGGAGTGGGGCGAGGCCCGCCGCACCGAGGAGCTGACGCCGGCCGAGGCCGAGGCCATCATCCACCGCGCCGAACGCGCCATGCGGGCCGCTGTCGACCGGGAGGCGGCGAGCGCGGAAGCCGGCCTCGGCGCCCTCGCCACCATCGCGTCGTCGTCGCCGTTCATCGGTCTTTTCGGAACGGTATGGGGCATTATGAACGCCTTTCGCGACATCGGCGAGAAGCAGGACACCAGCCTCGCCGTCGTCGCCCCCGGCATCGCCGAGGCGCTGTTCGCCACCGCGCTCGGCCTCGTCGCGGCCATTCCGGCGCTCATGTTCTACAACAAGCTTCTGGGCGACGCCGGCAAGCTGACCGAGCGTCTCGACACCTTTTCCCAAGATATTCTGGTCCGGCTCTCGCGGCGCGCCAGCGAGCGGGTCAAACATTAAGGAGCTCCGATCATGGCGATGATGGTTGGAGGGGGCGGTGGACGCAGGCGGCGGTCCGGCCGGGCGCGCCAGGCGGATATCAATGTGACGCCGCTGGTCGACGTGATGCTTGTGCTGCTCGTTGTGTTCATGATCACGGCTCCGCTCCTGACGACCGGTGTCGATGTCGCTCTACCCCGGGCGCCGGCGGAGCCTCTGCCGGCCGCTCAAGAGCAGCCGCTCTCGATCACCCTGCGGACCGACGGCAAAGTCTTCATCCAGGATACGGAGACGACGCGCGAAGAGCTGGTGCCGAAGCTGCGCGCGATCACGGGCGAGGGGTATGAGGGGCGGATCTATTTCCGGTCCGACGGCCAGGTGACCGTCGAGGACATGCTGCTCGTGATGACGAGCCTCCAACGGGCGGGCTATGCGAATGTGGCTTTGGTCACCGACCCGAAGATCAACCAAGGGGGCGCCGGCGCCCCATGATCCGCGGCCTGCCGGCATCGCTCGCCTTGCATGCCTCCGTCATCTTCGGCGGCGTGATCGTCTGGCCCTATGTGTCGGCGGACGCGGGCAGCGAGGTGGTCGTGGTTCCGATCGAGCTGGTCACGGTTGGCGAGATAACGAATATCGCCCCAGCGATCGCCCCCGAGCCCGAACCGGAACCGGAGGTCGAGGAGCCCGAGCCCCCGCTCGAAGAGTTCCTCGACGATGTCGACACCCTGGCCGACCCAGAGGAGCCCTTGATCGACGCCGACGATCCGCCGCCTCCGCCCGATCCCGGCGAGGCGGACGCCGAGACGCCCGAAGACACGCTGCCCGAGTTGGACCCGCCCGAAGAGGCGCTCGAACCGGAAGAAGATCTGCCGGAGCCGGAGGAAGAGGAGGCACAACGCCCGGAGCAAGACCCGCTGGCCGGCATTCTCGACGCTGCGGAAAGCACCTTCAAATCCGAGCGAGACCAGCCCCAACGCGCCCGCGCCCGCGCGCCGCGCCCGCAAGAGCTTGAAGATCGCACGCCGACGGTGAGCCGCCGCGGCGCGGGCGACCGGACCGCAAACACCGCTCGCATCGAGTCCCTGCTCCTGTCGCAGATCGTGCCCTGCTGGGACACGGTGGACGACCAGCCCAATCCGGAAC
>CAYYNG010000005.1:5299-18144 GCA_964472435.1 uncultured Hyphomonadaceae bacterium
GGAACGGCTGAACGTCGTTCTTAAGATCCGCCTGCGCCAGGACGGGGCGATCGACGGCGCCGTTCGAATCGTCCAACCGGGGCGCGTCTCGATCGGGGATCGGCCGATGCAGATCGCCGTCGAGCGGGCCCGGCGCGCCGTGCAGCGATGCCAACCTTTCGATTTGCCGCCAGATGATTATGAACTTTGGCGGGACGTGAATGTGAACGTGGGACCTGGGTTCCGATAGTTAAGCGAGGCGAAAGAGACCAATCATGTTGAAAAACCTGCTGACGGCTCTTGCGGTCTTCACCGGCTTGATCGGGCCGGCCGCTGCGGAGATTACAATCAATGTCACCGAAGGCGCGCTGAAGCCGCTGCCGATCGCCGTGCCCGACTTCAACACTGACGGCGCGGATCCGTCGGCGGCCGCGCAATACGCCGCCGATATCGCCGCTGTGGTCCGGAACGACCTGCGCCTCAGCGGCCTCTTTGAGATCAAGGATCCCGCCTCGTTCATCCAGACCGATCTCGACATCCAGGTTCAACCGCGGTTCGCCGATTGGAAGATCATCCAAAGCGACGCCCTGGTGGTCGGCGAGGCGGAGGTGCTGGACGACGGCCGTCTGAGGGTCGCCGTGCGCTTGTGGGATGTTTATGCGGAAGAGGTGCTGCGTCTCGAAGGCCAGGCGGGCCGCCAGTATGTGACGACGCCGGACAATTGGCGGCGCATCGCCCACAAGATCGCCGACAATATCTACACCCGCCTCACTGGCGAGGACGGTTATTTCGATACGCGGATCGTCTACATTGCGGAGACCGGCCCCAAGACCAATCGCACAAAGCGCCTCGCGATCATGGACGCCGACGGCGAGAACCAGCAATACCTGACCCAAGGCGCCCACACGGTCCTCACCCCGCGTTTCTCGACCACGGACCAGGAGATCACCTACATGTCCTATGAGGGAGGCCGCCCGCGGGTCTACCTCTTCAACATTCAAACGGGCCGCCAGGAGGTGCTGGGAAATTTCCCCGGCATGACGTTCGCGCCTCGGTTCTCGCCCGACGGGGCGTCCGTGGTGATGTCGCAAGCCCAAGGCGGCAATAGCGATCTTTATGTCATGGACCTCAGGACGCGGCAGAGCCGCCGGCTCACCACGCACCCGGCGATCGACACCTCGCCCTCCATGTCGCCCGGCGGCTCGCAAATCGTCTTCACCTCCGACCGCGGCGGCAGCCCGCAGCTGTACATCATGAATACCGACGGCAGTCCGCTCACGTGCCCGTCTGGCGGTCGCGATACGGCGTGCCGAATCACTTTCGGACGCGGCAATTATTCAACGCCGGTCTGGTCGCCGCGCGGGGATCTTGTGGCCTTTACGAAACAGCTGCGGGGAAAATTCCACATCGGCGTTATCGGTGTTGACGGCGAGGGCGAGCGCTTGTTGACGGAGGCTTATCTCGACGAAGGCCCGGGCTGGTCGCCAAATGGCAGAGTTATAACGTTTTTTCGTGAAACCCGTCCTGGCGACGGCCCGACGATCTGGTCGGTCGACCTGACCGGGCGCAACCTGCGCCCCATGCCGACGCCGACGGATTCATCAGATCCCGCTTGGTCGCCGCTCTTGGATTAGTTAATGAGGGCGCTGCCGGAAGCAGGGCAGCCCAAATGCTGCCGAATTTCGGCTTCAAACACCCGGCGCAGTGTGCAATCTGCTGCTGTGCATTGACACTAGGGGGCCGTCCGGCCTGACATCGCGAGAGTAGGACAAATGGGAGATCTCGATATGCGTAATATTTTGCGCGCCACCGCCGCGGCGGCCGTCATCGTCGGGCTGGGGGCCTGCGCGACGCAGCCTGAGCCCGCGCCTGAACCTCCGGCGCCCGCGCCGGTAACGCCGCCGCCTCCGCCTCCGCCGCCGCCCCCTCCGCCGGCGCCGGTGCAAACCGGTCCCGTGGCCGGCTCGATCGAAGACTTCCAAGTCAATGTCGGCGAGCGCGTCTATTTCGGCCTCGACCAGTGGAATCTCGACTCCGACGACCGTTCGGTGCTCCAGCGCCAAGCTGCGTGGCTGCAGCAATATCCGGCCGTCCGCATTCTCGTCGCCGGCAATTGCGATGAGCGCGGCACCCGGGAATACAACCTCGCCCTCGGCGAGCGCCGCGCCGCCGCGGTCCGCGACTATCTCGTCGACCTCGGCGTCGATCCCTCGCGCATCGACACCGTTTCCTACGGCAAAGAGCGGCCGATCGACGCGCGGTCGACGGAAGCGGCTTGGTCGGTCAATCGGAACGGCCACACGCAGATCGTCTCGGGCGCCGTCTCAACCAGCTAGGCTCGCCTGACGCCATGATCTAATTGGAGCGGCCGAGGCGCCATATTTCCGCCTCGGCCGTTTTTTATTCGTCACATTTGTTTCGCGACGCAGGATTCCGCATGACCGCCTTCCGCATTGCTGTTTTCGCCGCGACCGCCGCCCTGTCCTGCGATCCGGCTCTGGCGCAACGGCGCGGCGCGCCAATCGAGGCGGGCGTCACCAGCAGCGAGTTCGCCGAGGCGACGGCGCGGCTGCAGTCGACCACCGCCGACCTGAACCAGGCGATTCAAGCGCTGGAGGCCGAGAACGCCCGGCTGAACGGCCGGATCGAGACGCTGGAGTTCCTGCTGCGCCAGGCCTCCGAAGAGCAGGAGCGGCTGCAGGAAGATGACCAAGAGATCGGTCGCCAGCTGGAAGCTTTGACCTTCACCGTGAATGATCTCAAAGACCGGCTGGCCATCGCCGAACGCAACGCCGCCGTTGCATCGGACGCCATTGACGAATTCGAAGCGCAAGGCGCAACCGACGCCCCGGCCAACGCCGGCGGCGGCGCCCGGGACCTGACGATCGCGCGCGCCGTGGACGAAGGCACGCTGCCGGAGGGCTCCCTCGGCACGATTTCCGTTTCGGACCTTCCGAGCGAATCCGGCGCTCTTTTCGCAGAGGCTAAGTCGCGGCTTCTGCAGTTCGAATACGCCGAAGCGGAGGTCGCGTTCAAAGCCTTCCTCGATGAGTTCGGCTCAGACCCCCAAGCCGGCGAGGCGCAGTACTGGCTCGCCGAGGTGCTGTACCAACAAGAGGCCTATGCTGAGTCCGGCCAGGCGTACACGGCGATGATCCGCGAGCACCCCGACGACCCGCGTGCGCCGGACGCGCTTGTGAAGCTGGCCCGGTCCATGCGGCTTGTCGGCGAGACCGAACGGGCTTGCGCCGCGCTGGAGACCTTGCCTGTCCGATATCCGGACGCGTCGGCGGTGACGAAGAACCTCGCCGCGGTCGAGCGTTCGCGTTCGGCGTGCCCGACTTAAGCGGCGTAGCCGCCCGGGCGTTTCAACACCTCCAGCATTGGCGTCCGCCAAAGGGCCCTGTCGGGCTTGCCGTGTCCGGCGGCGGCGACTCGGTCGCGCTGCTGCATATGGCCGCCGACTGGCGGCGCGCTGTCGATCTCGACGTCCTTGTTTTCTCTGTGGATCACGGCCTGCGACCCGAGGCGGCGGGCGAGGCGGCCATGGTCGCCGACGTTTCCGCGCAGCTGGGCTTTTCCTGCGAAATCCTCCGGTGGCGGCCGAATGCGCGCGTGCGGCCCAACCAGGCGACGGCGCGGCGGGCGCGGCACGCGCTGCTCGCCGAGGCGCTTCGGCGGCGCGGCGGGCGCCTCCTCCTCACTGGCCACACGTTGGACGACCAACTGGAGACGTTTCTTATTCGCGCACGGGCCGGCTCCGGAGCTTATGGCCTCGCCGGAATGTCGCCTCTATCCGTGTCGCCGGTTTGGCCGGAGGGACGAGACGTCGCCATCGGCAGGCCCTTGCTCGGTGAGCGGCGCGCCGACCTTCGCACCTATTTGAGCGCCCGCGGCGGCGCTTGGATCGAGGACCCCAGCAACGATGACGAGCATTTCGAACGCGTCCGGGTCCGGCGCTTCCTTGCGTCTGAGCCGCCCATCGCAGCCCGCATAGAGCGGATCATGCGGCGGCTCGCCGGCCTTCGGGCGCTGCAGGATGTCGCGGTCGGCCGCGCGTTGAGGGAGACCGTCGATGTCGATGCGCACGGCCTCGTCCAAATCGAGGCCGGCGGCCTTTCGCCCGGACGATTGGCTCGCATGCTCCAGATTTCGATCGCGGCTGCGGCGGGGGGCGACCGTCTCCTTGATCCGGGGCGTTCGGCGGCGCTGGCGGCGGAGGTCTGCAGCGGAGGGCCGGCGGCGCGCATAACCTTGGGCGGGGCCTGGATCGAGCGTGCTGGACCAATACTGCGCGTGGCGCGGGATCCCGGCGCGGTCGACGCGCGGGCCATCACGTCTCTGCAAGCGGGCGAGGTCTGGGACGGCCGGTTCGAACGCTGCGAGACGGCCGTCGCCGAAGGCCGCCCGGCCCGCGCCGAGAAGGATCCGGGCCGTCCCGCGCCATTGGCGCGGCCATCCGCTCCGCCCCCTGCGGCGCCTGTCCGATGCCTTATTGGCGGGCGAATCGCCGCAATCGCGTCGGTTTTGCAGGGATATATTGACGTTCGCGGCGGACAGTGACGGATCAGTGAGTCGTCTTTGGCGCGCAGGATGCTTATATCGGGTTCAAGCGAAAGCACGTAGGATAACATATGAACATGCGAAACCTCGCCATTTGGGGCGCGTTCGCCGCACTCGTCATCGCCTTTATGATCGCCATGCAAGGCGGCGGCATGAACCGGAACATGGTGGAATTCACCTATTCCGACCTTCGCGACGGCGCGCGAAACGGCACAATCACAGAGGTGACGATCTCCGACGATCGTGTGACGGGCGTCACCACCACCGGCCAGCAGTTCTACACCTCGAAACTGCCGCTCGACTTCGACCTGCCTCGGGATCTTGACGAGTTTGGCGTCGAAGTGACGGCGAAGCCCGCGGGCGGCGGGGTCACTCTGGCAGGCATCGTGAATTTCCTCCTCCTCGGTTTGGTTGTCGCTTTCATCTTCATGTATATCCGCCAAATGCAGGGCGGCGGCGGCGCCGGCCGCGGCGCGATGAATTTCGGCAAATCGCGCGCTCGGCTCCTGACAGAGAAGCAGGGCCGCGTAACGTTCGATGATGTCGCGGGCGTCGACGAGGCCAAGGAAGAACTGCAGGAGGTCGTCGAGTTTCTTCAGGATCCGGCGAAGTTCCAACGCCTCGGCGGGAAAATCCCGAAAGGCGCGCTGCTCGTGGGCCCCCCAGGGACGGGTAAGACACTGATCGCACGGGCCGTGGCCGGCGAAGCGAACGTGCCCTTTTTCACCATTTCGGGTTCGGACTTCGTTGAAATGTTCGTCGGCGTCGGCGCGAGCCGCGTGCGCGATATGTTCGAACAGGCGAAGCGCAACGCACCCTGCATTATCTTCATCGACGAGATCGATGCGGTCGGCCGAACTCGCGGCGCAGGCCTAGGCGGCGGAAACGACGAGCGCGAGCAAACGCTAAACCAACACATGGTCGAGAAGGACGGGTTCGAGACCAATGAGGGCATCATCTTGATTGCGGCCACCAACCGTCCTGACGTGCTCGATCCCGCGCTCCTGCGTCCCGGCCGGTTCGACCGCCAGGTGACGGTCGGCAATCCGGATATCATCGGCCGCGAGAAGATCCTTAAGGTTCATATGCGGAACGTGCCGATTGCGAAGGACGTGGATGCGAAAACCATCGCTCGCGGAACACCGGGCTTCTCGGGCGCGGACCTTGCCAACCTCGTCAACGAAGCGGCGCTTCTGGCCGCCCGCCGCTCCAAACGGGTCGTCTCCATGCGGGAGTTCGAGGACGCCAAAGACAAGGTGATGATGGGACCGGAGCGCCGCTCGATGGTGATGTCGGAGAGCGAGAAGGAGCTGACCGCCTGGCACGAGGCCGGCCATGCGATCGTGGCGCTTAAATCCCCGGCGGCCGATCCCGTCCATAAGGCGACGATCATCCCGCGCGGCCGTGCGCTCGGCATGGTCATGCAGCTTCCCGAGGACGATAAGCTGTCGATGTCCAAAATCGAAATGACCTCGCGCCTCGCCATCCTCATGGGCGGCCGCGCCGCGGAGGAAGAGAAGTTCGGCATGGACAAAGTCACCGCCGGCGCAGCCAGCGACATCCAGCAAGCGACCCGCCTCGCCCGGGCGATGGTGACGAGCTGGGGCCTCTCTGAAAAAGTCGGCCTTGTCGATTATTCCGAAAACCAGGGCGACGTGTTCCTGGGTCAGCAACTCGTCCAATCGTCCCATGTATCGGAAGAAACGTCCCAGGCCATTGAATCCGAGGTCAAGCGGCTCGTCCAGGACGGCATGGATGCGGCGAAGTCCATCCTCCGGGACTACAAAAACGAATGGACGGCGATCGCTGAAGGCTTGCTGGAATATGAAACGCTGACGGGCGAGGAGATCAACGACCTTCTCAACGGCAAGCCGCCGGCGCGTCCCGATGCGAGCGACGACGATTCGGGGCCTTCGTCGGCCGTTCCCGTGATCGGCAAACGCAAGCCGCGCGGGTCCACCGGCGGCGCGCCCGAACCGGCCTAAGCCTAGGCGGCCGGCGCCGATGGCGACTGAACCCAAAACGCGGCCCCAGGGCCGCGTTTTAGTTATCGCAGGCTCCGATTCGGGCGGCGCGGCGGGCGTCCAGGCCGACATTAAGTCGATCACCGCCCTCGGCGGCTTTGCAATGACCGCCATCACGACCGTGACGGCCCAGAATACGGTGGGCGTCCACGGGGCGTGGCCGCTGCCGCTTGCCGCCGTGCTCGCGCAATTCGACGCCTGTATCGGGGACCTCGGGGCCGACGCGCTGAAGACCGGCCTCCTCGGCCCCACCCCGCTGGTCGAGGCCCTCGCCGAACGGTTTGACGCCAAGGCCCGCGATTTGCCGGCTGTGATCGATCCGGTGATGGTCGCCTCGTCGGGGCAGCGGCTTCTCGACGCGCCGGCTGTGGATGCGATCCGATCGGCGCTCCTGCCGCTGGCGACCGTCATCACCCCCAACGCCGACGAGGCCGAGATCCTAACGGGCGT
This sequence comes from uncultured Hyphomonadaceae bacterium, assembly GCA_964472435.1. Classification (GTDB taxonomy): domain Bacteria; phylum Pseudomonadota; class Alphaproteobacteria; order Caulobacterales; family Hyphomonadaceae; genus CAYYNG01. Next base: position 12,316 of record CAYYNG010000005.1, read on the forward strand.
TCCGGTTGAAACCGTCGATGGACAGCGGCGCGCCGCCGAGGCTTTGCTCGAGTTGGGCGCCAAGGGCGCGCTTGTCAAAGGCGGACATGTCGAGGGCGCTGTGATGGTGGACGTTCTGCAGACCACCCACGGCGAGTGGCTCTTCGAAGGCCGCCGGCTTGAGACCCGTGCGACCCATGGCACGGGCTGCACATTGGCGAGCGCCACAGCCGCCCGGCTCGCCCAGGGCGATGATCTGCCGGCCGCCGTCGAGAAAGCGCGCGTCTATTTGCGCCGCGCGATCGAAACGGCCCCCGGTTTCGGCAAAGGACGCGCGCCGGTGAACCACGCCTGGCCGATCAATAGCGCCGAATAAGAAACACCCCGCCGGCGAGCAGAAGGACGCCGAGAAGGCGCGGACCGTTGATCTCCCGTACGGCCTGGCCGAACGCACCGAAATGTTCGTAGGCGAGGGCTGCGACCAACTGCCCTGCGATTACGGCGCTGACCCAGGCGGCGACGCCGATGCGCGGCACCGCCGTCGCCGATGCGGCCACCATAAAGGCGCCCATCGCGCCGCCGACCCACGCCCACCAGGGCGCTGCCGCCGCTTGGTCCAAACTCGGCGCGTTATTGCGAAAACTGAGATTAATCAGCAACAAGACGATCCAGCCCACGGAAAACGAGACCAGCGCCGCCTGAAGCGGGCCGCCGATATGGCTGGCGAGTCGGCCGTTGATCGCGCCCTGGGCGGAGATCAGTCCGCCGGCCGCGAGCCCCAACAGGACAAGGATCGTTCCGATATTCATGCCCGGCCTTTCATCAGCTGGGATAAAGAACACCCCAGAAATCATCGTTTTTCAGCACCGGTTCCATCGGTTAGGCGAAAGCCGAGGAGTCCGCCATGGAAAACAGTCTTCCGTTCTACCAAATCGACGCCTTCGCCAGCCGCCCCTTCGAGGGCAACCAGGCGTGCGTCATGCCACTCGACGCGTTCTTGCCCGACCCGGTGCTGCAGGCGATCGCTGCGGAAAACAATGTCGCTGAAACCGCCTATATCGCGCCCACGGCCGAGGGCGTATGGGACCTTCGCTGGTTTACGCCGGCGACGGAAGTGCCCCTTTGCGGGCACGCGACGCTTGCGAGCGCCCATGCGCTCTTTGAACATCTCGGCTTCGGCGGCGATGAGATCGCCTTCGATACGCGCAAGGCCGGCCGGCTGACGGTCAAGCGTCTCGCAGATGGACGGCTGGAGATGGATTTCCCAGTCTCGGACGTTCGCGCCTCGGAGCCGAGCGCAGAGTTGATCGAGGCGCTTGGCGCGACACCGGCGAGAGTCTGGACCGGCGGGTACGTCGCTGCCTTGTTTGATGATCCAGACGCCGTGCGAGCCCTACAACCTGACTTTCAGAAGCTCGCCAAGATCGAGGGCGCGCAATTGGAGCCTGGATGCGTCGGGTGCCTCGCCCCCGGCGGTCCGGACGGCGCCGCCGTAACAAGCCGCTTCTTCGCCCCCGGCGTCGGACTGCCGGAAGATCCCGCCACCGGCAGCTGGCACTGCATGGTCGCCCCGGTCATGGCCGAAGAGCTCGGCGAGACGACCTTCGAGTGTTTCCAAGCTTATCACGGCCGCGGCGCCCGGCTCCGGGTCGCGCTCGCCGGGTCCCGCGTCAAGCTTCGCGGGTCGAGCGTGACGGTGATCGAGGGACGCTTTCGGCTCTGACCGGGGCAGGTCGCTGGGCCAGCCATACGCCCGCCAGGATCAAGAAAAAGGCGGCGATCGCGTTCCAGCTCTGGGTCTCGCCAAATGCGAGATAGCCGAGGAGCGCCGAAAGGATCGGAATCGCATAGCCGGTGAGCGAGAGGAACGTCGCGCTCGTGCGCTGGATCAACGCCATATAGAGGAGCGAGGCGAGCGCGGAGGGCCCGAGGCCAAGCGCGAGGACGGCGAGGATTGTGTCGCTGCCCGCCTCGATCGCGCCAAGGTCGCGGCCCAAAAGCAGCGGCCAGGCCAGTATCGCGCCGACCGTCACGAACCCAGCTGCGAAGGAGATGCGCGGCATGGGCGGCGCAGCGCGGGCGACGAGGGCGCTCGCCGCGTAGCCTGCGACGGCGATGACCAGGAGAACCTGGGCCCCTGCGCCGGCCGCGCCGAAGTTCCGCGCCACCTCGGGGGCGAACAATACCGCAACGCCGACGAAGCCGACGGCGACGCCAGTGGCTCTTTGCGCGGTCATCCGGTCGTCCCGAAAGGCGAAATGCGCGCCGATCGCAACGAAGATCGGGGTCGCGGCCGTGTAAAGGGCGGCGAGGCTGGAATCGACCGTCTGTTGGGCGATGGCGATGAGGTAAAAGGGGCCGGTCATGCCCAGGAGGCCCATCAGCACGATTGCCCGCCAGCGCCGAACGTCGCCTAAGGCCGGAAGCTTTTGGCCCATCGCCGCCATGACGCCCAGTAAGACAATGGCGCCGATGGTCATCCGAACGGGGATAATGACGCCGGGCGGAATGTCTTGGACGGCGATGCGCGTCAGCGCATAGGCGGAGGTCCACACGCACGAGAGCGCTGCGAACAAAGCCCAGTCCAAACTGTCGCGCCGTTCGGTCATTGGCCCTCCGTTTGTTGACAGCGGTGGCGGGGCCGCGCGGCGAGGTCAACCGTTTGCGGAAAAAGAAAGTCGCACGATGCGCGACATTTTCATTTGTTTTCGAACGCCGTTCCCGCCATATCGGCGTCGGGCCAGACGCCCCCAACGGCGTCCAGCCTATCTGTGAGGATAGGAGACAAACAGATGACGACCGCCGCCAAGCCGGAGATCCGCCCCGGGAACCCGTGCTTTTCATCCGGCCCAACGGCCAAACGCCCGGGCTTTTCCCTCGACCAGCTCAGCACCGCCGCCCTTGGACGGTCGCACCGTTCGAAAGCGGCGAAGGCGAAGCTTAAAGAGGCGATCGACAAAACGCGCGACGTGCTCGGCGTGCCGGACGATTATCTTATCGGCATCGTGCCCGCCTCGGACACCGGCGCCGTCGAGATGTGCATGTGGTCCATGCTGGGCTTGCGGCCTGTGGACGTGTTCGCTTGGGAAAGTTTCGGCAAAGACTGGGTCACTGATGCGGTGAACCAACTAAAGCTCGAAGACTGCGAGATCCACGAAGGCGACTATGGCGTACTGCCGGACTTCAACCTAGCCCGAGACGACGCCGACATTATCTTCACGTGGAACGGCACGACCTCCGGCGTGCGCGTCCCGAACGCCGATTGGATCACGCCGAACCCTGATCGGGTTGTTATTTGCGACGCGACCTCGGCCTGTTTCGCGCAGGAGATCGAGTGGGAGAAGCTCGATGTCGTCACCTATTCCTGGCAGAAGGTGCTGGGCGGCGAGGCGGCCCACGGCATGCTCGTCTTGAGCCCGAACGCCGTCCGCAGGCTCGAGACCTATACCCCGCCCCGGCCGCTGCCGAAAATCTTCCGCATGACGAAAAAGGGCAAGCTGAACGAAGGCATCTTCGACGGCGCAACGATCAACACGCCCTCCATGCTGTGCGTCGAGGACTATCTCCAAGCGCTCGATTGGGCTGAGGGCCTTGGCGGTTGGAAGGGCCTTAAGGCGCGGTCCGACGAAAGCCTCGGCATGCTTGAAGCCTGGGTCGCGCAATCGGATTGGGCCGGGTTCCTGTGCGAGGATCCTGAGCTTCGGTCGAATACCGGCGTGACGCTGAAAGTGGTCGACCCGCGCGTCGCCGGCCTCGACAAGGACGATCAAGCCGCCTTTATGAAGACGATGACGGGGCTTTTGGAGGCCGAAGGCGTCGCCTTCGACGCCAATGGCTACCGGGATGCGCCGCCGGGGCTGCGCATTTGGTGCGGCGCCACGGTCGAGCCCTCGGATGTCGCCAAGCTCACGCCCTGGCTCGACTGGGCCTACGCCGAGACCGTTCAGGGCCTTTAGCCATGGCCGAGACAAGCCGGAGCATTCTGGCCTGGGGCGATGAAACGTTCGGAACCGTCGCCGATCCAGGCGCGCTGGTTCGGCGGGCCGAGATTGAGCTTTGCGAACTCGCTGTGGCCGTGGAAGCGGGAGACCGGGACGAAGCGGGCCGCGAGGCCGCAGATGTCGCGATCCTCTTGCACCGCTTGATGGGCCTTTTCGGCAAAGACCTCGATGCCGAAATCGACGCCAAAATGTCGATCAATCGGTCTCGCCAGTGGCGTTCGGCTGGCGATGGGACGGGCGGTCATGTCTGACCTCAGCCTTCGGCCCGCGAGCCTCGCCGATGCGCCCCGCTTAGAGCGGTCGGATAGCGCGGCGGTCCATGTCCTCGCCGCGGCGAGCGATGACCCGGCCAGCGCCTATTTCGTCGCCGAATCGGGCGGGGCGCCCATTGGTGCGATGCGGGTGGTCGACCCGGCCCTACAGCGCACCCGCTGTTGGGGGGCGGACTGCCCCGCCAATCACTGCGCCTTCGCCGAGCCCGCCGCCGAGGCGATCTCGATCGATCCCCTCGCGACCAACACCCGCGCCCACCGTTTCTATGAACGGCTGGGCTTCAGCTTCGTCGAGCGCCGCACGTTCGGCGGTGATGACTGTTTCGTTTTCCGCCTCAACCGCGCCGAGCGGCGCCCAGGAGCCCCCAATGCCTAAAGTCCTGATTTCCGACAGCCTCAGCCCCGCCGCCGTCGATATTTTCAAACAGCGCGGCCTGGAGGTCGACGTGAAGACCGGCCTCGCCAAAGACGAGCTGATCGAGATCATCGCGCAATATGACGGGCTCGCCGTCCGCTCGGCGACCAAGCCCGACGCCGACGTGATCGCGGCGGCGACGAACCTGAAGGTGATCGGCCGGGCCGGGATCGGCGTCGACAATATCGATATTCGCGCCGCCACGGCGCATGGCGTCGTCGTGATGAACACGCCCTTCGGGAACGCCATCACCACCGCCGAGCACGCGATCGCCATGATGTTCGCGGCCGCCCGCCAGATCCCGGCCGCCAATGCCGGCACTCAGGCCGGCGAATGGCCGAAAAAGGCGTTCATGGGGGCGGAGCTCAGCTTTAAGACGCTCGGCCTTATCGGCTGCGGCAATATCGGTTCCCGCGTCGCTGAACGCGCCCAAGGCCTCTGCATGAAAGTCGTCGCGTTCGATCCGTTCCTCACCGAAGAGCGCGCCGTGGAACTCGGCGTTGAAAAAGTCGAGCTCGACGCGCTCCTCGCCCGCGCTGACGTGATTACGCTGCATACGCCCCTGACGGACCAGACCCGAAACATCCTCTCGGCCAATGCGCTGAAAAAGACGAAGAAGGGCGTCATTCTCGTCAATTGCGCCCGAGGCGGGCTCGTCGACGAAGCGGCGGTGCGCGAAGGGCTTGAGAGCGGCCATATCGCCGCGGCGGCCTTTGACGTTTTCGCCGAGGAGCCGGCGAAAGAAAACGTCCTTTTCGGCGCGCCCAACTTCATCGCCACGCCGCATCTCGGGGCGGCGACGACGGAGGCTCAAGAAAACGTCGCCCTGCAAGTCGCCGAGCAAATGGCCGACTATCTCCTTTCCGGCGCGGTCACAAATGCGCTCAATATGCCGTCGGTGACGGCCGAAGAGGCCCCGCGCCTGCGTCCCTTCATCGAGCTCGCAGAAAAGCTTGGCCTGTTCGCCGGCCAGATCAGCGATCTCGGCTTTGACGAGGTCGTTCTCGAGTATGAGGGCGAGCTTGCCGATCTCATCCGCAAGCCCGTCACCGCGGCCGCCCTCGCGGGCCTTTTGCGCGCCTCTCGCGGCGATGTGAATATGGTCTCAGCGCCGGCGATCCTGCAGGAGAGCGGCGTAAAGCTCACCGAGACCAAGACCGAG
>CAYYNG010000006.1:0-16511 GCA_964472435.1 uncultured Hyphomonadaceae bacterium
GCCCTCGACCCTAACGAACAGATCGAGGTGTTCGAGACGCCCTACGAGCGCTTTCTCGCCTATGAGGATCTGCCGGTTCAGCACGGCCTGCACGCCGCCGGCCTCTTCTACGCCGAGCGTTATTTCGCCCGCCACCCATACCGCCGCCCCGGAGGCTGACGATGCCCGCCTTCCAGCCCACCGCCGACCAGTTCCGCGCCTTCCGCGACGACCCGCATGACGGCCCGATCGCCCAGGTGAACCTTCTTAAATTCCGGGGGAAGGCGGAATACAAAGCCGGCGATCTCGAATACGGCGCCGACGAGCCGGGGCGGGCCGCCTACCAGCGCTATGCCGACGCCTTCCAGGCCGCCGCCGCCGAGGTCGGCGGGCGCTGCCTTCTGATGGGCCAGGCCGAGCGGTACTTCATCGGAAACGGTGATTGGGACGGGGTGATGGTGATGTATTTCCCAAACCGCCAAGCCTTCATCGCCACCCTGAATCACCAAACCTATCCCGAGATGAGCCGCCACCGGGACGCGGGGCTCCTCTGCCAAGACCTTCTCACCACCCGCCCCTCGATCCCCGACTAGGAGCCCGCCGATGACCGCCACCCAGCCAACCGACGCCCAACTCGCCGCCTTCGCGGCCCGCGACCAGGAGGGCGAACCGGTCGTTATGGTGAACCTTTTGAAATTCAAGGAGAAAGCCGAGTATGCCGAGGGCACGCCCGAGCATGGAGAGGATGTGCCGGGCATGGTCGCCTATGCGCGCTATGGCGTTGAAGTGAATAAGATCCTCCTATCGATTGGCGCGGAGCCGCTGTTCACGGGCGCCGCCCCGATCCACATGATCGGCGAAGGCGATTGGGACATGGCGGCGCTCGTCCGATATCCCTCCCGCAAGACCTTTCTCGAAATGACGACGAGCGAGGCCTATCAGGCGATCCATTATCATCGCGAGGCGGGCCTCGCCCATCAAGAGCTGATCGAGACCTTGCCCCTGGGCGGCTGACCCCCCGCCACTTGGCGCCCGATGAATTGGCAGACATAGTGCCAAAAACGACCAGGGGAGGGTCCGCATGTCTCATTACACGGTCTACGGGGCGCCCGGCTCGCCATATTCGTTGAAAGTGCGAGGCGCGCTGCGTGCGAAGCGGCTCGTCCATGTTTGGCGGATTATGAACACCGCCGAACGCAGCGAGGTCATGACCCATGTGAAGGCGCCGGTGATCCCGGTCATCCAACGGCCCGACGGCGCCTGGACCAACGACTCGACCCCTTTCCTCCTCGGCCTTGAAACCGCAGGCGAGGGCCGCTCCATCGTGCCAGACGAGCCGGCTGCGCGTTTCGCCTGCCTCCTCCTTGAAGACATGGCCGACGAATGGCTGACCAAGGCGATGTTTCACTATCGTTGGTTCTACGAGGCCGACGCCGCCCAGCTCTCGAAATGGCTGATCTTCGACACGGCCCGCGGGGCCTCCCGCCAGCAAATCGCCGAAACCGCCGCCGGCATCGCGGAGCGCCAGATCGGCCGCATGCCGATTGTCGGCTGCACGCCCAAGACGGCGCCGGTGATCGAGGCCTCCGCCGACCGGATCATGGCCCTTCTCGACCGTGGGGCGACGGAAGGCGGGCTCTTCCTGTTCGGCGATCGGGTTTCCCTCGCCGATCTCGCCATTTATGGCCAGCTTTGGCAATTGCGAACCGACCCCACCCCAGCGGCCCGCATGCGGGAGGACCACCCCTATTGCTTCCGCTGGCTGGAGCATGTCGACGACGCTTCGGGCTATGACGGCGACTGGGACCCCAACGCCCTCGACACCGACGTGGTAAAGAGCCTCCTCGCCCTTTGCGGGGACACCTATCTGCCCTTCCTTCAGGCGAACGCCGACGCGGTGGCGGCGGGCGAGGAGACCTTCAGCCTGGAGATCGAAGGCCGCCCCTATTCCCAAGGCGTCTTCAAATACCAGCTCAAATGCCTTGCAGCGCTCCGCGATGAATGGAGCCGGCTCGACGACGCCGCCCGCGCGACGCTGGCGGCGAAGATCGGCGCCGGCGCAGGGATCTTGGACGCGGTGTAGCGTTCTCTCCCGGCAGGGAGCCGCTTCCTCCTACGAAGATCCCGTCGACCTATCCCAGCGGAAGGCAGGGATAGGTCGCAGAGGTTTGCGGATCCGGGCGTATTGCTCCGCTCATGCCAGTGTAAGTCGGGGCCCTGAGCCGTAAGCGCTGGAGCCCGCGGGAGAAGGTCCCGACTTTCGCCGGGATGCGCGGGACGGGAGCTAAAGCCCCGGCGGCACCGCCCAGCCCCGGCGCGCGCAGGCGGCCAGCACCGTGTTCCGCAAGAGGCAAGCGATGGTCATCGGCCCCACCCCGCCGGGCACGGGGCTGACGTGGCCCGCGACTGCAGCGCAGTCTTCGAACGCCGCGTCGCCCACGATCTTCGTTTCGCCCTCGCCCCTTTCGGGCGCAGGCACGCGGTTGAGGCCGACATCGATCACCGCCGCTCCGGGCTTCACCCAATCGCCCCGCACCATTTCGGGCCGACCGACCGCCGGGATGAGAATGTCGGCAGTGCGGCAGAGCCGGGGAAGGTCCGCCGTCTTGGAATGCGCGATGGCGACGGTGCAGTTCTCGGCGAGGAAAAGCAGCGCCGAGGGTTTGCCGACCAAGATCGACCGTCCAATCACCACGACCGATTTGCCCGACAAGTCCGCGCCCACGGCATGCTTGGCGAGAATGACGCAGCCGGTCGGCGTACAGGGCCGAAGCCCAGGCTTGCCGAGGACGAGCCGGCCGGCGGACGCCTCCGTAAGCCCATCGACGTCCTTCGCAGGGTCGATCAGTTCGATCGCGGCGTTGGCGTCGAGCCCCTTCGGCAAGGGGAGTTGAAGGAGAACACCGTCCACCTCGGGGTCGGCGTTGAGCGCGGCGATCACCGCCTCGACCTCGGCCTGGCTCGCCGTTGCCGGCAGGCGCCGCTCGATCGAGCGCATGCCCGCCTTCGTCGTCGCCCGGCCCTTGTTGCGCACATAGACCTGGCTCGCCGGATCCTCGCCCACCAAGACCACCGCAAGCGCTGGCGGGGCGGGCAAGCGGGCCACGGCCTCGGCGACGCCGGCGCGCACCTCTGCGGCGACGGCCTTTCCGTCGATCAGCCGGGCGGTCATGCGCCTCGGAAATTCCCGATGATCGCAAGCAGAAGATAGTCGCGAAGAAAGAGGATCCCGAGGGCGAGGAGAAAGATCGAAAGGTCGAGCTGGCCGAGCGGGGGGACGAACCGGCGGATCGGCCGGGCGAGCGGGTCGATGATACTGCTCAAAAACTGCTGAATCCCCCGGGCCGTCGGATTGTGGTATTGCACGACGCCGAAGGTGAAGAGCCAGCTCATCACGACATAGGCGAGCAGCGCGAAGAACAGCAGCGTCAGGATCGGATTGAAGAAATACCGATAGAGCGCGATGAGTAGCTCGTACACGAACAGAACCCCTTATATCGTCCAGCGCCCCGTCCTAGCCGGGTTCGAGCCCCCGCCGCAACCACGCCTTGACTTCACCCGGCGCAGTCGGCATCTCACCTCTTCCCAAACGCCGGGATAGCCGGGGCCATAGCTCAGTTGGGAGAGCGCGTCGTTCGCAATGACGAGGTCGGCGGTTCGATTCCGCCTGGCTCCACCATCCTCCCTTGCGCGACACCGCCGGCACAGCCGTCGCGCCGTGTTCGGTTCACGGTCGGCCTAAGAACCCATGCCATTCCCCAAGGGAAGCGATTGTCAGAACGAACCGCGCGCGTAGGGTGCGGCATGACCGTCGCGGCCCCCGACATCGAAACCCCGGCCTATCCGCTGTCCGCCCTTCAGCGCGCCGTGCTAGCATTTGGCCTGGTCGCCATGGGCGCGAGCATGACCGTGAATTTCGTCGTCGTCACGCCGCTCGCGCGCGAGGCGGGGCTGAGCGAGGTGGCCGTGGCGGGCATTCTGACGCTGTCGACCGCCCTCTACGCCGCGCTGACGCCGACCTGGGGCCGCCTCTCGGACCGGTTTGGGCGAAAACGGGTGATGGCGTTCTCGCTTTTCGCCATGGCGGCCACGAACACCGCGTTCCTGTTCGCGCTCGACGCGGCGTTGGCGGGCGCGGTGACCGGGGTCTCCATGTTCCTTTTGCTCGCCCTCACGCGCAGCCTGTTCGGCCTTCTCTCGCCCGGCGTCCAGCCGGCGGCCATGGCGGCCATGGCGGAGGCGACGACCTCGGCCGATCGCGCCGTCGGCATGGGCCAGCTCGGCACGGCGATGAGCGTCGGCTCGATCGTGGGGCCCGCCGGCGCGGCGGTGCTGGCGACGTTCGGGGCCCTCGCGCCGCTCTGGGGATCGATTGCGATCGCGGCGACCGCCGGACTGGTCATCCTGGCCGCGCTGCCGCCGACCCGGTCAATGCGGCGCGTGGTGCGGCCCAAGCCCCTGTCCGTGCGCGACCCGCGCATCTTCCCCTTCGTCGCCCTCACCTTCGCCTATTTCGTCGGCGTCGGCCTCGTGCAAACGACGCTCGCCTTCCTCGTCACCGACAGATACGCCCTTGCACGCGCCGACGCCGTCCAGGCGGCGGGTTTCGTTATGGCGATCTCCGCCATCGCCATGGTCGTCGTCCAGTTCGGCCATGTTCAGCGGCGCGCGCCAAAGCCGGACGCCATGCTGCGCCAAGGCCTGATCCTGGTCGCCGCCGGCTACGTGATGGCGGCCGCCGCAATGTCTTTTTGGGCCGTTTGCGCGGGGTTCGTACTCGTCGGCGTCGGCGCCGCCCTCTGCGCGCCGGCGCTGAACGCCCTCGGCACGCTCGCGGTCACGCCGGCCGAACAAGGCGGCGCGGCGGGGCTGATGGCGAGCGCGCCGCCTGCCGCCTTCACCGTCGGGCCGCTGGCGGGCGCGGTTCTCTACATGCTGTCGCCCCCGGCGCCCCTGCTCGCCGCGGCCGCCGGCATGGGCGCCGTTTACCTCGTCTACACCCGTCGGATCGCCGGCGCGGGCGCCCGGTCACATGGCTGAGATGCCGCCATCCACTTTAAGTTCGGCCCCGGTGACGAACTTGCTCTCGTCGCTGGCGAGATAGAGGACGGCGTAGGCCACGTCGTCGGGCTCGCCGACTTGGCCGAGCGGAACTTGGCGGGCGAGCTTTGCGAGGCCCTCCTCCTCGCCGAACATCGCCTTCACCCCGTCTAGGATGGGGGTGTTGATGAAGGTCGGGTGGACAGAGTTGCAGCGGATCTTTCCGCCTGTCCGCGCGCAGTGGAGCGCGATGGATTTGGACATGTGTCGGACAGCGGCCTTCGCCGCGTTATAGGAGATGTAATTGTGCGAGGCGATGATGCCGGCGATCGAGGAGATGTTGACGATGGAGCCGAGGCCGTGGTCGCGCATGAATGGGATCGCGTACTTGCAACCGAGGAAGATCGATTCGACGTCCACCGCCTGGACCTTGCGAAACACCTCCAGCGTCTCATCTTCCACCGACGCCATTGAACCGATGCCCGCATTGTTGACGAGCACGTTGAGGCCGCCCATGGCGTCATGGGCCTCTTTGACCACGTCCTGCCAGCGGCCTTCGTCGGTGACGTCATGGGCGTAGGCGAACGCCGCGCCCGGTCCATGGGCCGCGTTGATCGCGTCCGCGGTGGCCTGCGCGCCAGCTGCATTCACGTCGGTGACCGCGACCTTGGCGCCTTCGCTCGCGAGTCGTTTCGAGATCGCCTCGCCCAGCCCTTGGGCGCCGCCTGTCACCAAAGCGAATTTATTGTCGACACGGCCCATGTTCGGCGCCTCCCTCTGTCTTCTATTCGGGCCGACATGGGTCACGGCTCGACCGCTAAGGTCAAGCGCGATCGAGACGCACGGCGAGCCTCACAGCACTGTGAGCCTATGCGAGTTGCGAATCGTCGGCCCAGAGGCGCAGAAGGCGCGTGAAGACAATCAGCGGCGATGGAGGCGGAAATGCGGTTAGCGGGCTTGGCGATCATGGGGGCGGCGGCGGCGACGACGTTTGCGGTGGCCCAAGGCCGGCAAAGCCCCTCCTTCGCCGACGAACTCAGCCGCGGGCCGGTGCTGGTCGAGCTTTTCACCTCGCAAGGCTGCTCGTCCTGTCCGCCGGCCGAGGCCCTCTTTGAAACCTTGGCCGAGGATGAGAACCTTGTCGTCGTCGAATGGCACGTCGATTATTGGGACGATCTCGTCTACGGCGCCGCCGGCCGGTGGGAGGATCCCTATTCCGCAGCCGAGCATACGCGCCGGCAACGCAACTATAATCGCGACCTTGTCGGCCGGCCGTCCGCTTACACGCCCCAAGCCGTGATCGCCGGGATCTCGGAAGGCGTGGGGTCTCGGGAAACCGTGGTCCGCGACCTTATCGCAAGCGCGCCGGCCGTCTCGGTTCATCTCGATGTCACGGCCGATCGGGACGGATTCCGGGTCGACGCAGCCCCGGCGCTCGGCCGCAGCGACGCCGAGGGCGAGGTGATTTTCGTCCGGATGCTGAAAGAGATCGACACCAATGTCGCAGGCGGCGAAAACAAAGGCCGCCGCCTGACCGGGGCGAACGTCGCTGTCGAAACCCGCTCCCTCGGCGCGTGGACAGGGGCGCCCACGACCTATGCGGCGCCCGCCCTCGACGAAGGCGAAACCTGCGCCATCATCGTTCACGAGGGCGGCCGGGCGGTCGGGCCGGCCCTTGGGGCCGCCTATTGTCCGGTCTAGCGAGCCGTAAGGCGGGCGGCGAAGGCGTCCATGAATTGGGCGAGGTCGGTGTCTTTATTCGTAACCCCCCCGGCGTCGTGGGTGGTTAGAGTCACTTCGACGCGATTGTAGACATTGGCCCATTCGGGGTGGTGGTCGGCCTGCTCCGCTTTAAGCGCCGCGGCGGACATGAACGCCCATGCGGTCTTGAAGTCGGCGAACTTGAACGTTTTCTCGATCGCATCGCGGTCGCCCGCGGCGACGCTCCAACCGTCGAGCGACGCAATCGCTGTCGCCGCCCCGATTTTATCCGCCATGTCCAGTCTCCTCAGTCACCTGTCTCATGGAGAAAATAGATCCAACGGCCGGTTTCCGACACCGCCAATCGAAAGCCGGGATAGGGCGATCCGCCGCGGATGAGCTCGATCCCCTCCTCCCCCACCAGATCGCGAAGCCGCGCGCGGTTGCGGAAGCTCAGCTTCTCCGGGATCAGCTCTTCGGCTGGCAGAACGGCAAGATCCGGCCAGACATACCAGATTTCGTCGCCCACTTGCCGCGCCGCATGGGGCTCGTCCAGCAGGGCTCCGAGCTTCATCAGGGGGTCGACGCCCGTCCGGCGGAGCAGAAGCCAATGGTCCATGTGGCGCTCGCCGGCGAAGTTCGACCGGAAATCCGGTTCGGCGCGAGCGAGCCGGACGAGCGGGGTGAGCCGTCCCCCGCCGGCGATTTCGCGCAGGCGATCGACCTTCTGTCGAGCGGCCTCGCTCAACGGCGCCGGTTCGGCGGTGGACGGCAGCTCCGTCAAGGTCTCCGACGGGATGGCGCGCGGGGGCGGCCCGTCTTGCGCCGGCGCGCCGCAGGCGGCCAATGCGAGCAGCGCTAAGCATGTGAAGGCGCCCGCCCGACCCATGCGCGCTACGAGATGGCGAGCCCAGTGGCCTCTGCGAGATCGGCCAGAAGCTGATCCTCGCTCACCACCTTGATCGTCGTCATGCCCATCTGCCGCGCCGGTTTCAGATTAATCCCAAGATCGTCGAGATAAACGCAGGCCGCGGGGTCCACGTCGAGCGCCTCGCACATCAGGGCATAGATCCGTGGATCCGGCTTGCGGACGCCCAGTTTGGAGCTTTCAATCACATGGTCGAACAGCGCGAAAATCTCCTCGACCTGCCGCGCCTTGGCCGCGTCGCTCGTCATCGACGCGCCCTTGCCGACGGGCGCGTTGTTCGTAATGCAGCCAATCTTAGCCGCCGCCTTACAAACGCGCAGCGCATCAACCACGCGGGGGCGCACAGCCCCCGAGAGGAGGGCCAAGACGTCCTTGCCGGGAACCTCGTGCCCAAGGGCCGCCGATTCGGTGCGGAAGAGCGCATCGAAGGCATCAGCGTCGACCTCGGAGCGTTCAAGCTTCGCCCACGCGTTATCGTCGCCATTGCGGGCGTTGACCGAGCGGATGAAATCTGCGGGCAGGCCTCGTTTCGCCTCGTAGGCGTTGAACGCTTCGAACGGCGAGGCGGTGATCACCCCGCCGAAGTCCCAGATGACGGCCTGCAGCCCCCTCATGCGCCGCCGCCGATCAAGGTCGTGCGGCGCGGCCCAGCGGCGTTTTCGGCGCCCGCGAACGCCCGGAGCAGCGCCGTATCTTCGTCGGCGTCCGGATTGTCTGTCGTCAGGAGCCGATCGCCGACAAAGATCGAATTGGCCCCGGCGAGCAGGCAGAGCGCCTGACCCTCCTCGCTCATATCGTCACGGCCTGCCGACAGCCGCACCCAGCTCTTAGGGAAGACGATGCGGCAGACAGCGATCGCCCGGGCCATCTCGACGACGCCGACCGCCGCGCTGTCGCCGAGCGGCGTTCCGGGGATCGGCACCAGCATGTTGATCGGCACGCTTTCGGGGTGCGGGCTCAACTGAGACAATTCATGGATCAGCCCGATACGGTCCTCGCGCCCCTCCCCCATGCCCAAAATGCCGCCGCAGCAAAGCTTCACCCCGGCCTGGCGGGCACGGCGCAGGGTCTCCAAGCGATCGTCATAGGTCCGCGTCGTCACGACCTCGCCATAGTATTCGCGCGATGTGTCGAGGTTGTGGTTGTAATAGTCGAGGCCGGCGGCCCTCAATTGCTCGGCCTGGCCGTCCTCGAGCATGCCCAAGGTGACGCAGGTCTCAAGGCCCTCGGCCTTCACCGCCGAGATCATCTCCGCGACTTTCGGCAGGTCCCGATCTTTCAAGCTCCGCCAGGCGGCGCCCATGCAGAACCGGTCGGCCCCGCCGGCCTTCGCCCGGCGCGCTGCGGCCACCACTTCGCCCAGCGGCATCAGTTTTTCCGCGGAAAGGCCAGTGTCGAAATGGGCGGACTGGGAGCAATACCCGCAATCTTCCGGGCATCCGCCGGTCTTGATCGAAAGGAGCTGGGATTTCTGTATGGCCCCGTCCGGCCAATTCGCGCGCTTCACCTCGAGCGCGGCGGCGATCAGGGCGTCCAGAGGCCGCTCGTAAAGCTCGGCGATTTCGTCCCGCCGCCAATCCTGGCGCGGCGTCGCATCGGTCATGTTCTAAAACCGCTCCTTAGGCGTCTCTGTGTGGAGAAAGGCGGAGATAAGCGCGATCGCGCAGGGCGCGCAAGTTGGCCACGGGCGGGTTAGGCCGAAGCTTCGGAGAAAGAGAGTTCCGGCGCCGCGCTCTTGAGGCTCGCCCGGACGGGTAGCCAGCAGATGACCTCCGTGCCCTCGCCCGCGATGGATTTCATGCCGACGCGGCCGCCATGGAGCTCGACGAAGTGCTTGACCAACGCCAGGCCGAGCCCTGCGCCGCGTTGGTCGCCGGAGGTGAAACTGTCGAAGCTGCCTGCCTGACGTTCAGGATCGATTCCCCTGCCATCGTCTTTCACCGTGATCCGCGCCATCTCGCCCGCGCGGTCCGCGGAGACGACGACCTCGCCGCCCTGCTCGGTGAACCGGAGGGCGTTGGCGACGAGGTTGAAGAGCACTTGCCGGATCCGTTTTTCATCGGCGCGGATGACACCGAGGTCCGCGGGCAATTCAGCCCGCACCGTGACCTGGGTGTCGGCGGCCTTCGAGACGACCATGTCGACGGAGTCGGTGATGATTTGGTCGAGACTGACATCGGAGAGATCGAGATCCATCCGGCCAGCTTCGATCATGGCGAGATCAAGGATGTTTTCGATCAGTTTCGACAGGTGATCTGAGGCCGCCAGAATGGCCTGGACGTAATCTTTTTGCCGCTCGGTCAGCGAATCGTGGCGCTGACTCTGCAAGAATTCAGCATAGCCAAGGATCGTCGTGAGCGGGGAGCGAAGTTGATAACTGACGTTCTGGACGAATTCGGTCTTCAAGCGATCGGCCGCTTCAAACGCTTCGGCGCGATCGCGCAGAGCGCCTTCCACGCGCCGGGTGGCTGTGACGTCCGCGAAAGCGATCAGCGTGTTGCCGTCCGGCAGGGGATAGGTGAGATAGGTCAGGGTCGAGCCGTCGGACCGCTTCATCTCGCCCGTCGTCTCCTGGCGCGCGGCCGGGCTCGGGTCGGTGACATGGCTCTTCATCGCATCCCAGATGTTTCGGTCGTGGAAGAGCGGCACGCAGGCCTCGACCACAGCGTCGAAATCGGGCTCGTCCTTCAGGAGATCGGGGTCGAGGCTCCAGAGCTTCTGAAACGCCCGGTTTGAAAGCTTCAACCGCCCGTCCCCGCTATAGACCGCGCAGGCTTCGTGAAGGTTATCGAGGGTGGAGGACTGGGTCTTGATCAACGCGTTGTACTTGGTCTGAAGATTCAATTCGCTCGTGATGTCCCGGAAAAGCAGCAGCAATCCGCCCAAGGGGTGGCGCTGGCGGGTGATCGACAGCGTCCGGCCGTCGGGCAGCGACCAGAGGTCTTCCAACACTCCTGAGATATCGAGATGGTGTGCGAGCTCGTCGGCGCGCCAAGCGGCGTAGTTGGTTCGGGCGGGCAGCTTTCGTCGCTCGCGCAGCCGGTCGAGCAATTGCCCATGGGTCGGCTGATCGAGGAGGAAGCCTTCCTCAAGATCCCACATGTCGCTGAAGGCGCGGTTGTGGAAGATCAGCTTGCGGTCGGGGCCGAAGATCGCAACCGCGTCGGCGACGTGGTTCAGCGTCTCGTCATGCGCTTTGACGTGCCGGTCCAGTTCTTCGCGCGCTTCCTCCTGGGCGGTGACATCGAACGCCATGGCGCCCGCGCCGCCCGAGAGGGGGAACGTGAGGATGCGCATCGCCCGCCGTTCGCCCTGGATATTGATGTGCCGTATCGCGTCGATATCGCGGCCCTCGCTGATGGTTTTCCGCGCTTGCTCGGCCGCTTCGGCGTCCAGCATGACTTGCCGGTCGAGAGCCTGATCGAGCTCGCCGGTCTCCACCGCCTCAAGGTAAGCGCCGTTCGCCCATTGCAGCTTGCCCATGCCGGAGACGCGCCAGGCGGGGAACGGCGCCTTGCGCAGCATGTCGAGGAATGCGGTGGGATCGCGAGCGATCACCTGGCGGGCCTCCTCGAGCCGGCCGCGGGCGGAGCTTTCCTCAAGACCGCGCACCGTCGAGTCGGTGATCCAAACGACCGCCCTCGCCCCAGCCGTGCGCCCGTCGGCCTCCAAAAACCGCCCCGACGGACCTATGAGCGTCAACGAAAACGCCGCGCCCGTCTCCCGTAGCTCCCGAAGCCGGATCCGAAGCGTCGTGTCCAGCCCGCCGGCGTCCCGGGCCTCGAGGTCGGCGAGCCCCTCGATGATCCGCACCGCCGGGTCGGGAGAGATGGCGTCGTCGGTGAACCGCAAGAGCCCGGCGAGCGCGACGGGGGAGCCGTAGATCTGCGGCGCTGGAATGTCGTCGCCGGCGATATCGAGGGCGTCGCCTTCCCAAACGAGGATCACGCCGGGATGGGCGCCGAACACGCTTTCGGCGCGCGCAAGCTTTTCTTCAAGGTCGCCGGCGCGTTCGCGGAATTTCTTGGCGGCGCCGCGCGCTCCGTCGGAGACGCGCAAGGCCCACAGGATGGAGGCGAGCGCGAACGCGGATGCGCCGGCCGCGGCGATAAGGGGCACGTGATCGCCGGATATCGCCATGACTTCGCCTCCGCTCCCGCCGACTCGCTCCACGCACCGCCGCGCGCAACAGTTAACGGATTGCGCTCAATCCGTTAAGTCGCCGTTAATCCGGCGGCCCCGCGGCCCCGTCCATCGCCGCGATCCAGTCTTGCACAAGCGCGACGCCGGGCTCGTCCGAAAGCGCGCGGCCGAGCTCGGGCATCGCCACGCCCGGCTCGAGCGAGGCCATGCGATAGGCGAGAATGGAGGCTTCAGGCGCGCCGGGCGACACGACGAGCCGCAGCGCGCCCGAGCCTCGGCCGGCGGCCGTGGGGTGTTTGCCGACGCCGAGCCGAACCGGCTCCGTCTCGTCGGCCGTCAGCCAGAGCCCGGAATTCGACGCGGAGCCGCCCGCGCGGTGGCAATGGGCGCAATTGATATCCAGATAAGCGCGCGCCCGCGCCGCAAGGGGCTGGCCTGGATCGAACGCCGCGGCTTCGACGGGCGGGTGCGCCGGCGCGCCGGTCAAGAGCCCCCGTTCAACCCAATCGGAGATCTGCCCGACGCCATAGGGGCCGCGATGGTTCAGGCGCCGCGCGGCGGGCCCGATGGGCGTCAGCGCGTCGCCGACTTGGTGACAGGTCTTGCACTGATTGCGATTGGGAACCGCATAATCGATATGCACCGCCGCCCCGTCAGGGGCGATCGTCTCGACGGTCCGCCGCCCGCCGATGGGTGCGTAGA
The DNA here is from genome assembly GCA_964472435.1 of uncultured Hyphomonadaceae bacterium. Taxonomy (GTDB): domain Bacteria; phylum Pseudomonadota; class Alphaproteobacteria; order Caulobacterales; family Hyphomonadaceae; genus CAYYNG01. The sequence continues at coordinate 12,494 of CAYYNG010000006.1, forward strand.
CCGCCTCGGTCTGCTCTTCGTTCCAAATATATGGGTAGGCGGCCCAACCATCGGCCTTTCGGATCAGAACCCGCGTTTCGACAAAGAATTCCCCAACCGCCGGCGTCCGCATGTCCGGCGCATAGGCGAACGTCTTGATCAAGGCCGAACCGACCGGAAAATCGAAGACCTCGGGGTCGCGATAGGCGGCGGCTTCTCCAGGGGGGGTGAAGACGAACCGGTGCTTGGTCGCGTGGTCCGAAAAGAGAGGATTGACGAGATCATAGGAAACGACGCCCTCGGCGGGTTCACGCCCGCCCGCGTCTTCGAAAAACCCGTAGGCTGAAAGGGTCGGCGCGGGCTTGTCGGCGAGGATCTGGGCGAGATCCGGGCCCGTGGCGGCATGGTCGCCGCATCCCGCCAGGAGCGCGGCGGCGACCGCCCAGGCCGCCCTCCAGCTCATTGCACGTGAGCGAGCCGCACAGGCTCGGGCTCCGCAACGGCTTCAGCCGTTCCCGGCCGGTCGGTTGTGGGCGAAATGGCCTCTGGGTCAAACGGGTATGCCCCGAACCCGAGATTGACGTAGCCGACCGCCTCGTCCTCCTGAATCGTCAAGGCGACATCCGCCGGCTCGCGGTCGCCCCACCGATCGACGCCGTCCCAGACGATCGGCGGCAACTGGCCGCCCAAGGCCGGCGCGACCTGTGCGAGCAAGCCTTGGGGATCGTCCCCGCCGCCCTCATAGCTGTTGTCGCGCAGCACGACCTTCCGCGGCAGGGGATTGTAGCGCTCATCCGCGAAGGCGTCCTGGTAGGCCGTCAGCAGGACATGACCGGTTCGATTGTTTGAAAACGCGTTGTCGAAAACGTGGACGTTCTCGTTCGCTAGAATGATGACGCCCGTTCCGGATGGAACCGTGGCGACGATGGTCCCGGGCGGCGCGAAGTTGACCGTATTGTTGTTAGCGATCTCATTGCCGAAGATCCGGGTCGAATGGCCCCCGACCACCGGCAGATCCGGCAAATCGAAGACCAGAACTCCGCCCGCATTGTGGACAGCCCGATTGCCATAGACGTCGGCATTGGTCGAGTTTTCAATCTCAATGCCCGCCACATTGTACTCGGCGAGGGAGTCGCGGACGATGATGTTGTTCGACTGACCGACATAGACGCCTGCGTCCGACGCGCCGCGAACCGTGACCCGCTCGATCAAAATGTCGGACGATTCGACGGGGTAGACCCCGTAAGCCCCGTTCTCGGGATCGGCTTCCCGCGACCACTCGACCGTCAGGTCGCGATAAACGATCCGATCCGCACCCTTCGATTTGATGCCGTCGCCGGCCGTGTCGCGCATTGTGAAGCCGGAGAGCGTCACGTCGTCGGAGGTGACCAACAGCCCCTCGCCCGCCCCCATCTGACCGGAGAAGTCGAGTACGGTCGCGCCTTCGCCCGCGCCGACCAGGGTGACCCCGTCCACATCGAGCGACAGCCCGTCGGTGAACTGGAACTCGCCCGGCGGCATCTCAATGGTTTGGCCAGGCTCGGCTTCAATCAACGCGCGTTGAAGCGCGGCCGGCAGATCCGCTCCGGCGGCGAGCTGGACGACGCCCGTTCGCGCGGGCTCCGGCGCGGGGGCGTCCGCCGCCTCCCCGCACGCCGCCAGAAAAATGAGGGCTGCGCCTGACCACACGATGTCTTGTTTCATGAGATCCTCCCCGATCACTGACCTCAGTGTCAGGTTCGGGGCGGATTTTGGCAAGTCGTCGAGAATCGCAGCCCTAGTAGCGATAATGCTCAGGCTTGAAGGGGCCGTCCTCGCCGACGCCGATATAGTCGGCCTGCTCCTTGGAAAGCTCGGTCAACCGCACGCCCAGTTTTTCAAGATGCAGCATCGCCACCTTCTCATCGAGGTGCTTCGGCAGCGTATATACCTTGTTCTGATACTGATCGCCGCGCGTCCAAAGTTCGATTTGGGCGAGGGTCTGGTTGGTGAAACTCGCCGACATCACAAAGCTCGGGTGTCCCGTCGCGTTGCCGAGATTCACAAGCCGGCCTTCTGAAAGAAGGATGATCCGCTTTCCGTCGGGAAATGTGATCATATCGACTTGAGGCTTGATGTTCGTCCACTCGAAATTTCTTAGGCCTTCAACTTGGATCTCATTGTCGAAGTGGCCAATGTTACAAACAATCGCCATGTCTTTCATTTGGCGCATATGGTCGACGGTGATGATGTCTTTGTTGCCCGTGGCGGTGACGAAGATATCCGCTTTGGGGGCCGCGTCCTCAAGCGTCACCACTTCGAACCCGTCCATCGCCGCTTGCAGCGCGCAAATGGGGTCGACTTCCGAGACGGCGACACGCGCGCCAGACCCCGCAAGCGACGCCGCCGAGCCTTTGCCCACGTCGCCATAGCCGGCCACGAACGCCGTCTTCCCGGCCATCATCACATCGGTGCCGCGGCGGATCGCATCGACGAGGCTCTCTTTGCAGCCATACTTATTGTCGAACTTCGACTTTGTGACGCTGTCGTTCACATTGATCGCTGGAAACGGCAGCTCGCCCTTCTTCTCAAGCTGGTAAAGGCGGTTGACGCCGGTCGTCGTCTCCTCCGACACGCCCTTGATCCCGGCCTTCGTCGCTGCAAACCAGCCCGGGCTCTCCGCCATGCGCTTCTTGATTTGGGCGAACAGCGCGATCTCTTCCTCAGAGCCCGGATTGTCGAGGACGGAGGGATCAGCTTCGGCCTTCTCGCCAAGGATCAGATAGAGCGTCGCATCGCCGCCATCGTCGAGGATGAGGTTCGGCGCCCAGCCGTCGGGGCCGTGGAAGATCTTGTCGGCGAAGTCCCAATATTCTTCGAGCGTTTCCCCCTTGTGGGCGAACACGGGCGTGCCGGCGTCGGCGATCGCCGCGGCCGCGTGGTCTTGAGTCGAATAGATGTTGCAGCTCGCCCAACGCACCTCGGCGCCAAGGGCCTCCAGCGTCTGGATCAGCACCGCCGTCTGGATGGTCATGTGCAGCGAGCCGGCGATCCGAGCGCCCTTAAGCGGCTGGCTTGGCCCGAATTCGGCCCTCGCCGCCATGAGACCCGGCATTTCGGTTTCGGCGATTGCGATCTCTTTCCGGCCGAAATCGGCGAGTGACATATCGGCGACGGCGTAGTCTCCGGCCATAGCGGGGCGCTCCATACTAAGTTCAGATCGTTGCGGGGCATAACAGCCACACCTCGGCCTCGCAATCATATAAACGGTTCTTTATGCGTTGAGGTCCAACTCGCAGGGGCCTGTCTGCTTTGTCATGTGGCGCTGGGGCCACAGTGAAGGTACTCTAACGACCAATACGCTGCTGGAGCCTCATATGCGCAAAGCCGTCTCCGTCCTGATCCTAACACTGGCTCCGCTCGCTGCAGCGGAAGACGAACCGCTTCGGCTGCCGGGCCAGGGCGAAGTCCGTGCGGAATTGGGCCGGCGGAACGCCCCGCCCGATCGGCTGGTCGCCGGCGGCGGGCTCCTGATGAGCTTTGATCTCGACGGCGACGGGTTCGTTGATCGCCCCGAAGTGTCCGAGGGCATTACGACGGCGTTTGCGGACGCCGACGCGAACGGCGATGGCGGCCTGACCCCGCTCGAGCAAGCCGCGTGGATCGAACGGTTGCCAACCCGTGACGAGTCGCTCGCCAATCCAGTTCGCTTCGATCCAAACCTCGACCGCAGGGTCAGTTTCGAAGAGTTTGCAGCGGTGGTGACGGATTTCGCCGCCATCTACGCCGATGAAACAACAGGCGTCATCGACCTTGCCAGTCTGCGCGTCGAGGGGCCGCGGCAAGCGAGCGGCGACGAAGCGGATCCGCGCGCAGCGGCGGCGGGGCGCCGACCTCCATCCGAGCGCCAGAGACCGACCAGGGGCGGCAGCGGAAGCTGACCGCGCAAGACCCCATGGGCGGGTCGTCCTCCCCTAAGCCTTCTGCGTCCATCGCTGCGAGCGCCGTCACCGCCTGTTCCGCGTCCGGGCCGTTCGCTGAGATATAGATTTCGCTCCCC
>CAYYNG010000007.1:0-16419 GCA_964472435.1 uncultured Hyphomonadaceae bacterium
AGACTATTACGACTCCTATGACCAGGTGATCAGCGAGGCGCGCAAAGCGTATAAGGCGCACGATCAGGCGTTGTCGCTTGAGGAGGAGCTCGCGCTGCGCCAAATCCTCGATCATCGCGTCGACGCCCACCGCTCCCTTTTGACCAGCGATCCGGATCTCTTGCGCGACGAGTTCGACGTGCCCGGCTAGGCCGTGGTCCGCATCACCGGCCGGCCAACGACGCAGCGTCAGGGGCAGTCCCAATGAGCCGTCGCAGGGAGCGTCGCCAGCGCCGCATGGCGTTCGGGATCTTCGCCTTTATCGCCGCCGTTCTGGCCGGGGGTTACTACGCCTTCTCGGCGATTCAGCCCCCGCCCTATGACGAGGCGACCCTATGCGTTCTTTCCGATGATCCGCCCCCGCACACCGCAGTCGTGATTGATAAAACCGACGAATACACCGAAGCGGAAGCGGAGCTCATCGCCGCCGCCATCCGACGCCAGCAAGACCGGCTCGCCGTGGGCGAGCGCTTTACGCTGTTCGAACTCGACGCCCGCGGCCAGTTCGACCCGCGTGGCGAGTTCTCGCTCTGCAATCCCGGCCGCGGCGACCAGGTCAATCCCCTCTTCCGCAACCCCCGCATCATCGAAGAACGCTATGCAGAGCTCTTCGAGGGTCCTCTGAACACCGCACTGGAAGACCTGGTCGTTCCCAAAGAGGCGCCGGCGAGCCCCATCCTCGAAGCCCTCGCCCGCCTCACCCAGACCGAGGCGTTCTCCCCGAATGCGCCGGAGCGAACCGTTCTGCTCGTCTCGGACATGCTGCAGAACTCCGATGTCTTCTCCGCCTATGGCGGCCGCGGCGCCCTGCCCCCGGGGCTGCCGGACGCGCGCGACACAGCCGATGCGATCACGGACCGGTTCGGCGAGGGGCTGCGCGGGGTCGAGCTGGATATCCGGCTTATTCCGCGGGAGCGGTTCGTCGATCTGCAGCGCGGACCCTTGCGCGCGTACTGGGACGAGATCTTCGACGAACTGGGCGTCGCTGCGCGTTGGCGGGATCTTTAGATAGAAAAGACAATCACTTGCGCCTTGGGCGACCGCCCCATAGCCTTGAACGATGGGGAAGATCGACAGCGCCCTAAACATCATGGACCTGCGCGAGGCGGCGCGCGCGAAGCTGCCGCGCATGGTGTTCGACTATATCGACGGCGGCGCCGACGATGAGGTGACGCTCCGCCGATCCGTCAGCCGCTACGACGATTACGAGCTGACCTGGCACGCTCTAACGGATGTCGCCGAGGTCGACACCCACGCGACGATCATGGGCCAACGCTCCCGTCTTCCCTTCTTTATCTCGCCGACCGCTGCATCGCGCCTCTTCCATCCGACCGAGGGCGAACTCGCGGTGGCCCGCGCCGCTTGCAAGGCCGGCACGATCTACGCCTGCTCCCCCCTCGCCTCCCAACCAGTGGAAGACATCGCGGCCGCCTGCGACGGTCCGATATGGGTGCAGGTCTATGTCTGGACCGACCGGAAGCTCGTCGAAGATTTCCTCGCCCGCGCCAAGGAGGCGGGGTTCACGGGCTGTATTCTGACGGTCGATCTACCGGTCGCCGGCAAGCGCGAGCGCGACCCGCGGAACCATTTCAGCATCCCACCGAAGCTGAGCCCGTCGCTCGCCGCCCAGGTGCTCGCTCGGCCCGGCTGGCTCTGGGGGTTCCTCAGCTCCGGCAAAATCGGCCCCGCCAATTTCATGGATCTGGACCTCGGCGGCGGCATTGCGAAGAACATTGACGCGCTCTTCTCCCAATCGGTGACGTGGGACGATGCGGCCTGGATGAAAGAGGTCTGGGGCGAGGGGTTCGCCATCAAAGGGATCAGTCGAGCGGGCGATGCGTCCCACTGCGTCGATATCGGCGCCGATGCGGTCTGGATTTCGAACCATGGCGGCCGCCAGCTCGACACGTCCCGGCCGACAATCGATCTTTGCGCGGAGATCGCAGAAGCGGTGGACGGCCGGGCGGACGTGATCCTAGACGGCGGGGTGCGGCGGGGGAGCCACATCGTCAAAGCCCTCGCCCGCGGCGCCACGGGCGTCGCCATCGGACGGGCCTGGCTCTACGGCCTTGCAGCGGGAGGCGAAGCGGGCGTCGCGAAGTCCATCGCGATCCTAGAAGACGAGCTTCGCCGAACCATGCAACTGATGGGCGTCACCCGGATCGAGGATTTGAACGACGGCTATTTGTGCTGTCCGAGTACTTAAGCGCTAGAGCCACATATCCCGCACCGCCATCAGCGTCGCCGAGCCGACCTGCCAGGCCGTCGGCCGGCGGCGGTGCGTGTGGCGGGTGAGGTCGATGCAGTTGGAGCCCGCGAGGGCGTACCCCGCGCCGAGGGCGCGTCGGGCGCGGGCTTCGATTTCGAACGGGTGGGCGTCGGTCTCCGTCCGGTCCCGACGGGCGCGGCGGCCCGCCTCGAATTCAATGAGCGTTTGTTCCACGACACCGCCATGGGCGCGGGAGTTGGAGATCACCGTGCCGCGGGCGGTGACCACGCCATAGTGGCGCAAAACCCCCGCGAAGCGAATGGAGATCACGTCCCCGGCGGCGAATCGATCCTGGTGTCCGGCCATGGCGAGGAAAATAGCGGCTTATTGATAAACGGCAAGAATTTTCCTCAGAACGGTACGTTCGGGTCGTCTTCGCCGGCGTCGCCAATGGCGAGGCCGGCGAAATCGAACACCCTCGGGTCGGCGAGGTGGCTCGGCCGCACGGTGGAGAGCGCGTGGAACATCACCTGGCGGACGCCCGGCTTTTTTCGCTCCCACTCATCGAGCAGCTGCTTCATCGCTTGGCGTTGGAGCCCGTCCTGGCTGCCGCAGAGATTGCAGGGAATGATCGGGAATTTCATGGCATTCGCGAGTTTCGCAAGATCGTCTTCCGCGCAGCCGATCAGGGGACGCAGGACGAAGAGATCGCCCGCATCATTGAGCAGCTTCGGCGGCATGGCCGCAAGCCGCCCGCTATGGATGAGGTTCATCATAAACGTCTCGAGCGCAGCGTCCCGGTGATGGCCGAGGACGATCGCCTCGCACCCCTCCTCGCGCGCGATGCGATAGAGAATGCCGCGCCGAAGCCGCGAGCACATTGCGCAGAAGGTGCGGTTCTCCGGCACCTTATCGGTGACGATGGAATAGGTGTCTTCCGTCTCGATCCGGAAAGGCACGCCGAGGCCTTCGAGATAGGTCGGGAGCACGTCTTTCGGAAAGCCCGGCTGGCCCTGGTCGAGATTACAGGCCAGGAGATCCACCGGCAGGGCCCCCTGCCATTGCAAGTCGAGCAAAACCGACAATAGGCCGTAGCTGTCTTTGCCGCCCGATAGGCACACGAGCCAGCGTGGCCGGTCCTTCCGGTCGCGGTCGATCATGCCGAACCCCTCGATCGCCTGGAGTGCATTTCGTACCAGCCGTTTGCGCAGCTTCTTGAACGCGACCGCTTTCGGCGCATGGGCGAACACCGGCGGCGCAGTTTGAGGGGCGAGATCGTCGGCCATGGGCGGGCTATCGCGTGGCGCTGCGACGAGATCAAGATCAGCGGCGCCGCGCCGCATTCCGTTATGGGCCGCGCTCCCCATCTGAAGGGTGCGGCGGGTGTTCGCCGTTTGGGTTTTGGAGTGCCGACGATGCTCGACCAAAGACTGTCCGATTACGACCTCGCCCACATGGCGCATCGTGCGCCCCGGGGGCCGCGCGATTGGTTCGCCTTTCGCTTCGTCAAAGCGCTACGCTTTTTCGCCGACCTCTTCTTCCGCACGCGCTACGGGCACCGGGCCGTCGTGTTGGAGACGGTGGCGGCCGTGCCCGGCATGGTCGGCGGGCTTTTGCAGCATTTGCGGGCGCTCCGCAGGATGCGGGGCGACGACGGCCTGATCCGTGAACTGCTCGATGAGGCCGAAAACGAGCGCATGCATCTGATGACCTTCATCCAGGTCGCCCAGCCCTCGCTCTTCGAGCGCATGTTGATCGTTCTCGCCCAGGGCGTCTTCTATCATGTCTATTTCTGGGTCTACCTCATCTCACCCAAAACGGCCCACCGCGTGGTCGGCTATTTCGAGGAAGAAGCCGTGATCAGCTACACGCACTATCTGCGCGAAATCGACGAAGGCCGGCTGGAAAACGGCCCCGCGCCGCAGATCGCCATCGACTATTGGGGCTTGCCGGCCGATGCGCGCCTGCGCGATGTGATCTTGAGGGTGCGGGAGGACGAAGCGGACCACCGGGACCGGAACCACGAGATCTCCGACCAGCTGGCCCCGAAGGCGTCGGCGCGCGCGCCAGCCGCCGCCTAGCGGGACGATTGGGTCGGAAACCGGCCTAAACGCAGCGCTGCGACCGATTGCGGCCGAACGCCGCCTCCCAGCAACGTTTCAGCGTCCAAGCCCGCCTCAGCCGCGCGTCCACGGGCGCATCGCCGGCGCCGCGCGGCACGAGTTGATTGTTCATCACAGGCTTGAGGGCGCGGATCAGATCCTCCTCGCGCCGGGCCCGTTCGCGGGCGTCCTTCACGCGCATGATGTGCCGCTCGGTCGCCCCGCGGCTCCACCAGGCTTCGGACCATCGCTCATGGCCGAGCAGCCGATTTTGGAAATTCGTCGCCTTTCCGACGTAGAGCGGCTCGAGGAAGAAAACGAACCGCCGCCGAACGAAGACGTAGACGCCGCCGGCATCGGGCAGGCCGCCATCCGTCAGCGTGATGTTGAATCGATACCGGCGGCCCGACTCGCCGCGCCAAACATGCCATCCAAAGAGCAGCATGGGGACCTCGCTGTGTCGTTTGGCGAAGTCTCCGGCGTGCCTGGTTAAGGGCCGGTTAACCCTCCAGTCCCAGCTCCGTGAGCGCAAAGGCCTTAATGCCCTTATAGTCGGCTTTCCCGTTCGGGGCGCGGCCGAGCTCGTCTTTGAAGAGCACGCGCTTGGGCGCCTTGTAGGGCGCGAGCTGACCGCGAACGAACGCCCGAAGGACCTCCTCACTGGCCGCCGCGCCGGGCTCGAGCGCGACAATGGCCGTGACCGCCTGGCCCCATTTGTCGTCGGGCACCCCGACCACCAGCGCATCATGCACCGCCTCGTGCGCCTTGAGCGCTTCCTCGACCTCTTCGGGATAAATCTTCTCGCCGCCGGAATTGATGCAGATCGAGCCGCGGCCAAGGAGCGTCAGCGAGCCGTCTTCCGCGACCGTGCACCAGTCCCCAGGTACGGCATAGCGAACGCCGTTGATCGTCTTGAACGTCTTTGCGGTCTTTTCTTCGTCCTTGTAATACCCAAGCGGCACCGCGCCGCCGCGGGCGATGAAGCCCGGTTCGTCGCTGCCGGGTCGGATCTCGCGGCCGTCTTCCGAGAGCACCTTGCAATGGGCCCCGATCATGAACTTCGCGGTCTCGGTCCCACCCTCCGCCGTCGTGATCGATGAGCCGAAGCCGACCGACTCCGATGCGCCGAAACTGTCGATCAGCTGGGCTTGCGGCATGTGGCGCAGAAGGCCTTGTTTGACCTCGGCGCTCCACATGACCCCTGACGATGTGATGGATAGTATTGACGATAGGTCGAACCGCCCGGGCTCAGCGTCGAGCGCCGTCAACATGGGTTTCGCAAAGGCGTCGCCGACAATCGCCATGGCGGTGACGCGGTCGCGCTCAACCGTTTCCCAAAGCGCCGCAACGTCCAGCTTCACATTGTTCTCAAGCGTCACGATCGCGCCGCCGCTTAGGAGCGCGCCGAGGGCGGTGAAAAGTCCGGTGCCATGCATGAGCGGACAGGCCGGCAGCTGGCGTGTGTGCCGGCCGATTTCGTTGACGATGGCGAGATGCTGCTCCGGCGTCTCGGGCGCGAAACCATAGATCTGGCGAAAACCGTCAAGGCTCGACTGCCGCCAGGTTTCGTGCGGCCACATCACACCTTTCGGCATGCCCGTGGTCCCGCCGGTGTAGAGAAACATGAGATCCTCGCCAGAGCGATCGATCTCGAGCGTCGCGCCGCCGCCCTCCGCAGCGAGATCCTCATACGCGACCGCCCAATCCGGCGTCTCGCCGTCGCCCACCTCGATCCAGATCTTCACCTTCGGGAGGCGCCCGCGGATGCGATCGATAGTCTCCCGAAACTCGACGCCGAAGATCGCGGCGACCGCATCGGCGTTGTCGAAGATGTAGACGAGCTCATCGTCTATATATCGGTAGTTGACGTTCACATGGGTGAGCCGGGCCTTCGCGCAGGCGACGAAACCCTCCATATATTCGGGGCGGTTGCGCAAGTAGAAGCCGACCTTGTCGCCCGTGTCCGCGCCGCGGGCGAGCAGGGCCCGCGCGAGATTATTCGACCGGCGCGTCATCTCCGGCCAGGAGACCGTTCTCGCGCCGTGGATCAGCGCCGGCGACGCCGGGCCCAACGTCTCGCCCACAATGTCGAAAATGTCGCCGAAATTCCAAATCGTGCGGCCCATGGCCTGTTCCTCCCAAGGTGTTTTTTCCACACCTTAGCGAAGGGCGCGCGGGGGTCGAGGGCCCTATCCGGCTGCGGCCGCCCGGGCCACCGGTGCGAAGCTCATCCGGTGCTCGGGGCAGGGGCCATGCTGGGCCAGGGCTTGGGCGTGCGCGGCCGTGCCATACCCTTTGTGTTTGGCGAACCCGTAGCCTGGATAGGCGCGGTCGAGCGTCTGCATAAGCCGGTCCCGCGCGCATTTGGCGAGGATCGATGCGGCGGAGATCGCCGGCTCCGTAAGGTCGCCCCTGATGATCGCCCGGGTCGGACAATCGATCCCCTGACGCGGCGGATCGTTGCCGTCGATCAATGCGAGCGTCGGCGGGACATGCAGGCCCCGCACGGCGCGGGACATGGCGAGGTGGGTGGCGCGGCGGATATTGAGGGTGTCGATCTCTTGCGCCACGGCCCAGCCGAGCGACCAAGCCTGCGCTCCCGACAGGATCTCGGCTTCCAAATCCAACCGGCGGCGTTCAGTCAGCTTCTTCGAATCGGTCAGCCCAGCAATCGGCCGGTCGGGATCTAAGATCACCGCGCCCGCGCACACCGGTCCCGCCCATGGCCCGCGGCCGGCTTCGTCGACGCCGCAGACGAGGTTTTCAATCATGGGAAGGGTGTCAGGCATGGGCGGGTCTCTCCTTTAAGAGGTCCCAACGCCCGCCGCGTTTATGTCGCGCGGGCGGTCCGATTGGCTATAGTTATTTGATCGCGTCCTGATCACGATTCTGAGGAGCCCGCCATGTCCGACGCCTACGCCATCCGCATGCACGAAACCGGCGGCCCCGACGTCCTAAAGCAAGAAGCGCTCGAGCTGCCGGCGCTCGGCCCCCGCGACGCCCGGGTGCGGCAAACCGCCGTGGGGCTTAACTTCATCGACACGTATCACCGCACCGGGCTTTACCCCGTCCCCCTGCCCTTCACGCCGGGTACGGAAGGCGCAGGCGTCGTGGAGGCGGTCGGCGCGGACGTCACCGACCTCGAGCCCGGCGACCGTGTCGCCTATGTGGGCGGCGGAACCTATGCGACCCATTATCAGGCAAACGCCCAAACCATGGTCAAGCTGCCGGACGGGATCTCCGAGGAGACCGCGGCGGCGGTGATGCTGAAAGGGCTGACGGCGTGGATGTTGCTCTTTGAAGTTCGCCGCGCCATGCCGGGCGACGCCGCGCTGGTTTGGGCTCCGGTGGGCGGGGTGGGGTCGCTGCTCACGCCGTGGGCGACGGCGCTGGGCGTTCGCGTGATCGCGGTCACCTCCAGCGCAGAGAAAGCGGCTCTCGCCCGTGAGAAGGGGGCGAGCGAGGTGATCCTGACCTCGGAGAACGTGGCCGAGCGGGCGCGGGCGCTGACCGGCGGGACCGGCGTCGATGTGGCCTATGACAGCGTCGGCAAAGACAGTTGGGAAGCGTCGTTGGACGCGCTTCGACCTCGCGGCTGGTGGGTGACGTTCGGCAACGCCTCCGGCCCCGCGCCTGAGATCGCGCCAGCGGTGCTCGGCGGCAAGGGCTCGCTCGTCATGACCCGGCCAGGCCTCTTCCATTTCATCGCATCGCCCGACGCGCTTCGACGCGGAGCCGCGGCCGTGTTCGGCGCGCTGCGCACGGGCGCGATTAAAGCCGAGGTCGGCCAGCGCTTCCCCCTCGCCAAGGTCGCCGACGCCCATCGCGCGATCGAGGGCCGGGGCACCACTGGCGCGACGGTGCTCGTCCCGTAGGCGCCTGGGCCGCGAGCGATCAAGGTTTCGTGTGCAACAGCGCGAGGCGGTTGCCATATCACATCCCCATCGCCAGGGTCCCGCTCGCCTCGGCGCCCGTATGGCGCGACCAAGACAAAGGGCCGAACGCGTGACCTTCCAAGACAACATCAAAGACTATTACGGCAAGACGCTGCAGACCTCGGGCGATCTGCAGACCGACGCCTGCTGCTAGCCGATGGCGGACACCGAGCGCCTTCCGCGACGGTTCGAGCATCCGGACATCACGGCCGACGGCAGCCGGCGCGGCCGTGTCGCGTGGACGGGGCTCAAAACGCTTTGGCTCAATACGGGCACGCTCTGCAATATTCAGTGCACGAACTGCTACATAGAAAGCTCGCCGACCAATGACCGGCTGGTCTATCTGACGCTTGCGGACGTTCTTCCATACCTGGACGAGATTGACGCGGGCGGCGGCGGCCCCGTCGAGATCGGGGTCACGGGCGGCGAACCTTTCTTGGCGCCGGAGATCCTCGCCATTATGGAGGCCGCGCTTTCGCGCGAGCATCGGCTCTTAGTGCTCACCAACGCCATGCGCCCCATGATGCGGCCGCGGATCCAACGCGGCCTCGCCGATCTCCACGCCCGGTTCGGCGGCCGGCTGACGCTTCGGGTCTCGCTCGACAGTCACGAAGCGGCCGCGCATGACGCGGAACGGGGCGCGGGCGCCTTTCAGGCGGCGCTTAAGGGCCTCGCCTGGCTGGCCGAACAAAAGATCCGCACGGCGATCGCCGGCCGGCAAGCGTTGACGGAAAACGAACGCGAGGCGCGGTCCGCCTACGGCGCGCTCGCCGCGCGGATCGGGCTGACGCTGGATGCGGATGATCCGATGGAGCTGGTTCTTTTCCCAGAGATGATCCCGGGCGATCGCCCGCCGGAGATCACCGAGGCCTGCTGGGGCGTCTTGGGCAAAGACCCAGCCGATATCATGTGCGCGAGCCAGCGCATGGTGATCCGCCGCAAAGGCGCCGACCGCGCGGCGCTGACCGCGTGCACGCTGATTGTCGATGATCCGGCCTTCGAGTTGGGCGAGACCCTGGCCGAAGCGACGGCCGATCCGGTCAAACTCAACCATCCCTGGTGCTCGAGCTTCTGCGTACTAGGCGGCGGCAGCTGTTCAGGTTAACGTTCACCCCGGACGCAGCCCAAGGCTTGCTCTATAGCATCTCGATAAAAAATCGATTGGATCTATAGACGCCAATTCGTCACTCTGCGCCCGTAGAGTTTGCGCAACCCCAGAGCAGAATCGGAGAGATCATGGACGGATCGGATATGGGCAAATGCCCCGTCCTGGGCGCGGCGGACCGCCACACGGCGGCCGGAGCCTTGTCAAACGGCGATTGGTGGCCGAACCAGTTGAATTTGAAGGTTCTGCACCAAAATGCGCCTGTGACCGATCCAATGGGCGAGGCCTTCGACTACGCCAAGGAATTCAAGACCTTGGATCTCGCGGCGGTGAAGCGCGATCTTCACGCCCTTATGACCGATTCCCAAGACTGGTGGCCGGCGGATTATGGCCATTACGGCCCGCTCTTTATCCGGATGACCTGGCACGCGGCTGGAACCTATCGGATCCAAGACGGCCGCGGCGGCGGCGGCACGGGCAACCAACGCTTCGCGCCGCTCAACAGCTGGCCGGACAATGGCAATCTCGACAAAGCGCGCCGCCTGCTCTGGCCGATCAAACAGAAATACGGCCGGAAGCTCTCCTGGGCGGACCTTCTGATCCTCGCCGGCAATGTCGCGCTTGAATCGATGGGTTTCAAAACCTTCGGCTTCGGCGGCGGCCGGGCCGATATCTACGAACCCGAGGGCGACACCTATTGGGGCCCTGAGCAAGAATGGTTGGCCGACGAGCGCTATGTCGGCGACCGCCAACTCCTGAATCCCCACGGCGCCGTTCAGATGGGCCTCATCTACCTCAACCCGCAGGGGCCCAACGGCGATCCGGACCCGCTGAAATCGGCCTACGATATTCGCGACACGTTCGCCCGCATGGCGATGAACGACGAAGAGACCGTCGCGCTGATCGCGGGCGGGCACACGTTCGGCAAGGCCCATGGCGCCGCAGACGAGGCGAATGTCGGCCCCGAACCCGAGGGCGCGCCGCTCGAACAAATGGGCTTTGGCTGGAAGAACGCCCACGGCTCGGGCAAAGGCGGGGACACGATCACCTCCGGCATCGAAGGCGCTTGGACGCCGACGCCCACCACTTGGGACAACACCTATTTCGACGTTCTGTTCGGCTATGACTGGGAGCTGACGAAAAGCCCCGCCGGCGCCCATCAGTGGACCCCTGTCCCGGGCAAAGGCGCGCCGGAAGCGCCAGCGGCCCATGACGCCTCGCGCACCGAACCGCTGATGATGACGACGGCCGACATGGCGCTGAAAATGGACCCGATCTACGAGCCCATCGCGCGCCGGTTCCATCAAAACCCGGACCAGTTCGCGGACGCCTTCGCCCGAGCGTGGTTCAAGCTTCTGCACCGCGACATGGGCCCCGTCGCCCGTTATCTCGGCCCGGAGGTTCCGGATGAGGAGCTGATCTGGCAGGATCCGGTGCCGGCGGTCGATCACCCGCTGATCGACGATGCGGACATGGCGGCGCTTAAGGCGAAGATCCTCGAGACCGGCCTTTCAGTGCAACAACTGGTTCGCACGGCCTGGGCCTCGGCGGTCACTTTCCGGAATTCCGATAAACGCGGCGGCGCGAACGGCGCGCGGATCCGGCTCGCCCCGCAGAAAGACTGGGAGGTGAATCAGCCGGCGGAACTCGCGACCGTGCTCAGCGCGCTTGAGGGCGTCCAGGCGGCCTTCAACGGCGCGCAATCAGGCGGCAAGAAAGTTTCGCTTGCCGATCTGATCGTGCTTGCGGGCGGCGCGGGTATCGAAAAAGCGGCGAAAGACGCCGGCCAAGACGTCACCGTGCCGTTCTCGCCCGGTCGCACCGATGCAACGGATGCGCAGACGGACGTGGAGTCTTTCGCCGTGCTCGAGCCGACCTCGGACGGGTTCCGCAACTATCTCGCCGACGATCGCGGCTTCCCGGCTGAAGAGCTTCTGATCGACCGAGCCCAGCAATTGACGCTCTCGGCGCCGGAAATGACAGCTCTTGTCGGCGGCATGCGGGCCCTCGGCGCGACCTATGGCGACGCAAGCCACGGCGTCTTCACCGACAGGCCGGGGCAGCTGACGAACGACTTCTTCGTCAATGTGCTCGACATGTCGACGGAATGGACGCCGACCTCGGAGGAAGCGGAGCTCTTCGAAGGCAAAGACCGCGCCACGGGCGCCCTGAAATGGACCGGCACGCGGGTCGACCTCGTCTTCGGATCGAACTCGCAACTCCGGGCCATCTCTGAAGTCTATGGCGCGGCCGATGCGGAAGCGAAGTTCGTCGGCGACTTCGTCGCCGCCTGGACCAAGGTGATGAACCTCGACCGGTTCGACCTCGCCTAGCGCTTCGTGGGCCCGCCCGGTCATAAATAACAACCCCGCCGGAGCATCGCCTCGGCGGGGTTCTCTTTGTCTTGTTTGGTGAACGCGGCTTAGCGCGAACCGACGACTTCCGTCAGTTTCTCATCGTCGACTTTCCGCCCATACTCATTGTCTCGATATTTCTTGAACTCGAGACGGGCGATGGTGCGGTTGTGCACCTCGTCGGGCCCGTCGGCGAGCCGCATCGTCCGCATGGACGCGTACGCGCGCGCGAGGCCGAAGTCGGACGTAACCCCGCCGCCGCCATGGGCCTGGATCGCATCGTCGATGACCTGGAGCGCGACGCGAGGACCGGCCACTTTGATCATGGCGATTTCGTTCTTGGCGACCTTGTTGCCCACCGTATCCATCATATAGGCCGCTTTAAGGGTCAGGAGCCGGGTCATCTCGATATTCGTCCGCGCCTCCGCGACCCGCTGTTCCCAGATCGAGTGTTCCGCCACGCGCTTGCCGAACGCTTCCCGCGAGAGGAGGCGCTTGCACATTTTCGCAAGCGCCACTTCGGCGGCGCCGATCGTGCGCATGCAATGGTGGATGCGGCCCGGGCCAAGCCGGCCTTGGGCGATCTCAAAGCCCCGGCCCTCGCCGAGGATCAGGTTCTCTGCCGGCACGCGGACATCCTTAAGGATTACTTCCGCATGGCCGTGGGGCGCGTCGTCATAGCCGAAAACGGGCAGCATGCGGACGATCTCAATGCCCGGGGCGTCCAGCGGGACCAGAATTTGGCTCTGTTGCTTGTGGCGTTCCGCCGTCGGATCGGTCTTGCCCATGACGATCGCGACTTTGCAGCGCCGGTCGCCGACGCCGGACGACCACCATTTACGTCCGTTGATGACGTATTCATCGCCGTCCCGCTCGATCCGGGTCTCGATATTGGTCGCGTCCGAAGAGGCGACCAGCGGCTCGGTCATAAGAAAGGCTGAGCGGATCTCGCCGGCGAGGAGGGGCTTCAGCCATTGCTCTTTCTGCAGCGGCGAGCCGTAGCGGTGGAGCACTTCGGAATTGCCGGTGTCGGGCGCCGAGCAATTGAACACCTCCGACGCCCAGCCGACCCGGCCCATAAGCTCGGCGAGCGGCGCATATTCAAGATTGGTGAGACCGGCCCCGTGATACTCGTCCGTATCGTGCTCGGCGCTCGGCGGCAAAAACAAGTTCCAAAGGCCTTCGGCTTTTGCGACCGCCTTCTTTTCTTCCACGATCGGCGGGATCCGCCAGCGATCCTCCGCCTCTTCGTGTTGCTGGTCATAGACATCGACATTTGGAAAAATGTGCTCGTCCATAAACGCCGACACGCGATCGATGTATTCCTTGGTTTTCGGCGAATATTCAAAATACATGGCTTGAGCCTCCCTGCCGCAGCGCCTGCGCTGTTTTTCCATTTTGCTGCGCCGCCCACTATAAGGGGCAAGCGGAAGGCGTCGAGGCGGAATCGAGTTAGATGGGACAATGAGCCCCGCCGCAGCCACCGCGATTCTCGCCGCGACCCTCGTCACGGCCTTTATCTCCGGAATATTCGGCATGGCGGGCGGGCTTGTTCTCATGGGCGTGCTCGTTGCAGTCGTTCCGATTTCGACGGCGATGATCACCCATGGCGCGATCCAGATGGTCTCAAATGGGTGGCGGGCGTTCTTGCTGCGCGGCGACATCGCTTGGGGGGTGTTCGCACGATACGCCGCAGGATCCGGTCTAGCGGTCGCCGCGCTCTTCGCGCTTGCCTGGCGGCCAGATCGCGCGACGCTCTTTCTGCTGCTTGGCTTGACCCCGATGCTGGTATGGCTGCCCCGGCGGTGGCTGGATCTCGATATTGAAAGGCCCGGCCAGGCGGAAGCCGCCGGCCTCGTCGTCCAGGCGCTCAACACGACGGCGGGGGTCGCCGGCCCCCTCCTCGACGTCTTTTTCGTCCGCACGGAGATGACCCGCCAACAGATCGTCGCCACGAAAGCGACCACCCAAGTCCTCGCCCATCTCGTCAAGATCGCCTTTTGGAGCGCGCCGATCATACTCGCCGCAGATCGCGCGGATCTGCCGCCCGCTTGGCTGATCGCCGGGGCGATCCCCCTTTCCATGGCCGGCACCTGGGCCGGCGGCCGGGTTTTGGCCGCCATGTCCGATGTCGATTTCAAGCGTTGGATGAAGCGGATCGTCACCTTGATCGGTGCGATATACCTCGCCCGCGCGGCCTCCGGGTTCGGGCTTCTCTAAAAGCCGTCGGCCGGCCCCTCGGCCAGGGCCGCGTCGATCAGGAGATAGGCGGCGAGACGCGGCGAGGCGTTGCGGCTGGTTTTGTGGGTGCGATCCAACGCCTCGAGGGCGTCGGCCTCCTCCGCTTCCACGAACGACATGGCCAGCGCGCGCAGTTCGACATCTTTCTTCAGGCGCACGGACACGCGGTCGACCTCCTGTCCGGCGGCGTCCTGAATCGCGCCACGCCGCTGAAGCTCGCCCTTTCTTGCGGCGGCCGCGATTCGGCGCTTGTCCTTGGGACGAAACGCGTTCGAAAGGGGAATGCCCGAGCCTTGCAGCTGGCCGATCAGCGCCTCCGCCGTGGCCTCGCGCGGGGCGGCAGGGGCGTCGCTGCGGTCGAGATCGGCGAGAATGCCCCGCCAATCCGTGGTCTCCTCGGATGGCGCCGGTCCGGCCGCTCCCGCAAGGCTCGGCGGCGGCGCCCGCCCGCCATCGAGAATGATATCCTCAAGCCGCTCCGGCGCGCCCTCGCCATTGAGCCGGTCGCGCAAAAGCAAGGGCGCTGCGGGTTCGGACGGAGCGGCGGGCGGCGTTAAGACAGCCTCGGGCTCGGCCTCGAACAGCTCGACATCATCGTCGGCGGCGTTTGCAGCCTCGGACGTTGTCGCTGGCGGAGAGGCCGCCGCCGCGGCCGTCCGGTCGGCGCTCACAGCCGGCGGGACCGAAACCGGAGCCGCCGACGGTTCGGTCGCCGGCGACCGCTCAATCCGATCCGCCTCGGCGCGCGCGGCATCGCCGGCCACGCGCAGCGCTTCGGCCGCCGCCGCCCCGGCGTCACGAAGCTCAGCCAAGCGGCGTGCGGCATCTTCCGCCGCCTTCAGCGTGCCGGCATGAATCTCGTCATTCGCCTGGCGCGCGCCTTCAAAGGCCGAGGAGACGGCATCGCGCAGCGCATCCCCGGTCGCGCCCGCTGCGGCGGTGGCCATTTCGCTGGCTTTCACCGCCGTATCGATGGTCCGGCGCGCCGTCTCCAACTGCGCCTCGATTTGGCTGACCAGCCCGTTGATCTCGCTCGTCCGACCGGCGGCATCGACGGCCAAACCGGTGAGGTGAGCCAGCCGCTCGCTGAGGCCGGAGGTGGCCGCGTCCATCTGCTTCAGCCGTTCGTCGAACGCCGCGTCGGCCTTCGCCACTTCGGCGCTCGCCGACCTGGCGGCCTCCACCATAAGCTCGGATTGGCGGGGGATCGCCTCGTTCATCGCCTCAAGCTGTGAGCGGAGATCGCGGCCGAGGCCCTCCAGCGCTTTACGCTCCTGCTCCAACCGCTGGGCCAGCTCGCGAGCGTTGTCGGCCACGGTGTAGGCGACCGACTCCAGCCGCAATCGCTCGTCGCCGATCTCGCTGGTCATGGTCTTCATGGACTTCAGCGCCGCGCCCATCGCCGTGTTCACCGCGCCGGCGTTCTCGCGCATTCGGCTCGCCA
The DNA here is from genome assembly GCA_964472435.1 of uncultured Hyphomonadaceae bacterium. Classification (GTDB taxonomy): domain Bacteria; phylum Pseudomonadota; class Alphaproteobacteria; order Caulobacterales; family Hyphomonadaceae; genus CAYYNG01. The sequence continues at coordinate 15,430 of CAYYNG010000007.1, forward strand.
GCGTGTCCGCCTCGGCGCCGGCGACGCGCGAAGGCTGCAGAAGTCGAAGCGCCGCTTCGGCGACAATGGCGTTGGCGGCGCTGGCGCGACGGCCTTCCCGCGCCATAAACCCCGCCATGAGGATGAGGAAGCCCGGCAACAAAGCGATCAGCGCGCCCCCGCCTAGGAGAAGCGCCGGAAGCTGGGATAAACGGTCCAATCCGACGATCGCAAGCGCGGCGCCCGAGACGCCGCCCCACCAGGAGAGCGCCGCGGCGAAAGCCGCCCACGGCATCCAGGCCCCGACAGCTTGCGCCGTCTCCGCCCGCGCCAACGTCGCGTCCGGATCCGGAGAGGCGGTCGAGAGGTCGCGGCGATCGGCCATGCCGCTATCTAAATCAAATTCGACGCGAGAGGCGAGGGATAATCGACAGTTCCGCGATCAACGATCCGACGCGAAGTCGAACCAAGAGGTCAAGCCGCCGTTCTCCGGGTCGCCCGAGCCATCGGGACGGGTCTCCATTCCAAGCCATCCCAGCAGCGCCGCTAGTGCGATGTTCCGCACGGTCACGAGAAATTCGTCCATCGACCCCGTCCCTTGCCCGGACTTCGCTTTGCGAACACGTCCATGAATTCGACGTCGGTGTTCTACGCCCGGCGGCGCCTGCATTCAATAAACGAGCAACGATTATACGATTAAACTTTAGACAGTCGTCGCGTGTGTCGGCGCTTGGAGCACAACCATGCCCTCCCGCCCCCCGATTGATATAGCTCAACACTCAGCCATGACCGGCGGCGACCCCGCCCTCGCCGAAGAGGTGAGCGGCATTTTCAAGGAACAGGCGGAGATCTGGTCCCGCCTCCTCGATCCCGCGCTGCCGCCCTCGCAATGGGCGGACGCCGCCCACACGCTGAAAGGGTCGGCCGTCAGCGTCGGGGCCGCCTCGCTCGGCGAGGCGTGCGCGGCTGCGGAACCGCTGGGGCGGCGAGCCGCCCCGCCCGGCCGCGCCG
>CAYYNG010000008.1:0-16343 GCA_964472435.1 uncultured Hyphomonadaceae bacterium
GGCGCGCGGTGCCGCATTTATGCGCCGGTGGGTCCGCACAAGGACCTTCTCGCCTATCTGGTTCGCCGCCTCCTGGAGAACGGGGCCAACTCCTCATTCGTCAATCAGGTGATCGACGACCGCCTGCCGGCCGAAGCGGTGGCCCAAGATCCCTTCGACAAATTCAACAAACGATCCAATCGACCAACGGCGACATTAAAAAATCCGTCGCAGCTGTTCGCGCCCCAGAGGTTGAACTCCAAAGGATGGGATCTTCGTCATCAAGGTGACGTGCGCGAGATCGAGGCGGCCCGGACCCCGTTCCGCAGCAGGCAGTGGACGGCGGCCCCAATCATTGCGGCCGACGTCCGAGGCGCGGAAGAGATAACCTTGGTCAACCCCGCCGATCCTGACGATATCGTCGGCGCCATAACCCACGCATCCGACGAGGACGCCAGGTCCGCCCTCGCCGCCGGCCGACCTTGGTTGGAAGCCGATCCCGCTGCGCGCGCCGCAGCGCTGACCCGGGCGGCCCACCAATATGAGGCCAACTTCGGCGAGTTCTTCGCGGTGTTGGCCCGGGAGGCTGGAAAAACCCAATTGGACGCCATCGCAGAGCTGCGCGAGGCCGTCGATTTTCTGCGTTACTACGCGAACCACGCACTTGAACTCGCCATGCACCAACCCGCTGGCCTAGTGACCTGCATTTCGCCCTGGAATTTTCCCCTCGCGATCTTCACGGGCCAGATCGCCGCAGCCCTCGCGGCAGGAAATGGCGTCATCGCCAAACCGGCCGAGACGACGCCGATCATCGCCTCGCTTGCCGTCAAGCTCCTGCACGAAGCCGGCGTGCCAAGGGATGTGCTGCAATTCGTGCCTGGCGAAGGACGGCGCGTTGGCCAGACGCTGCTCAGCGGGGACGCCACCGCCGGGGCCTGCTTCACGGGTTCCACGGCCACCGCCCAGGCGATCAATCGCACTTTGGCGGAGAACGCCGCAGCCGACGCTTTCCTGATCGCTGAAACAGGGGGGCTCAACGCCGCGATCATCGACTCCACCGCCCTGCCCGAGCAGGCGGTCCGCGACACCATCGCCTCGGCGTTCCAATCCGCAGGCCAGCGCTGCTCGGCGCTTCGCTGCCTTTATGTTCAAGACGATATCGCCGACAGCTTCCTGGAAATGCTGTTCGGCGCGATGGACGAGCTGGCGCTAGGAGATCCCTGGCGGCTTGAGACCGATATCGGACCGGTGATCAGCGCCGCGGCGCAAGCTGACATTCAGACGTATATCGATCAGGCGCACGAGGAAGGACGTCTGCTAAAGCAGCTCCCCGCTCCCGCCGATGGCCGTTTCGTCGGGCCGGCGGTGATCTCCGTCGACGGTGTCGGGGATCTCCAGCGCGAAGTGTTCGGGCCCGTGCTGCACGTGGCGCGCTTCGCAGCCGATGACTTCGATAATGTCCTCAAGGCGGTGAACGCGACGGGGTACGGCCTGACCTTCGGGCTCCACTCGCGGATCGATGAACGCGTGCGTCAGATCTCTGACCGGCTGTCTGTCGGAAACATCTATGTGAATCGAAACCAGGTGGGCGCGATCGTCGGCTCCCAGCCCTTCGGCGGCGAGGGCCTCTCGGGAACGGGGCCGAAGGCTGGCGGACCGCACTATGTCAAGCGGTTCGCCGCCGCCGAGCGGCAAGACAACGGCCCCGCGGGCGCCCCGTCGCTTCCAAGAGGCGCGGTGCAAGCCGTGATCGACGGCCTCGCCGACATCGAGCCTCACCGGCTGTCGAAACTCTCCCTACCAGGCCCGACCGGGGAGAAAAACGAACTCTCGATATGGCCGCGGGGGACGGTCCTTTGCCTTGGGCCGACGATCGACGACGCCCGCCTGCAACTCGGCGCGGCGCGGCGCATGGGCTGCCGCGCCCTCGCCATCGCGCCTGGGGCGTCGGAAGCCGACGGTCTCGACGGCGCGATGGATTTGGATGATCTCGCATCCATCCAAGGGATTGATCTTGTGGCGCTCTGGGCCGACGACGCCTCGATCCGCCAGGCGCGACGGGCGCTCGCGGCCCGGCCCGGCCCGATCGTGCCCCTGGTCGCCTCACGGGACCTCGAAGACTATTGCATCGTTGAAAGGCATACGTGCATCGATACGACCGCCGCAGGGGGCAACGCCTCCCTCCTCGGCGGCGCGGACGAGGGGGGGCAGACCGGGGAGCCTCAGTCCATCGCAGAAGCCGACGCTTCGACCGCTCTTTAGACGGGACGATAAAGCGAAGTCGGGCCGGCACCAGGGCTCGGCGCGTAGGTCCAGCTGTTCCAGGATCCGCCGGAACCGGGTTTCCAGAAGTTCGTCGACAAAGGGCTTGTCGATCCGTCCGAGGCAGGATCGGAGGCTTGCCTCCACCGCCTTTCGGTCGGCGTCTAACGCCGAAATGAAGACGCTCGGAACATCGAAGTCGCGTTCGGGAGCGGCGGCGTTTGGCGACAGAGTTCAAGCGTTTGATCAAAGTTAACAGCTGTTCCAACCACATCGATCCCAACGCGTTGCGCGACCATTCGGATCGACATGGCAATGATGAATTCATCCTCGACAATCATCAGGCGAGCGGACGCGGATGCCGCCGTCTCGCTCATGCAGACCGTCCTATGTCGAAAGGGGCGATCACACGGCAGACGCCCTTGCGGGCGGCCTCGATCTCGAAACGTTTGCCGATCTGCTGGCAAGCCCTTTGACAAGGCTGAGCCCGAAAGTCCCCTGGCCCCGCTTGGGCGCAGTTGAAGCCCTCGCCGGGGTCTCGCACTTCCAAAATAATCTCATTGTCCCGACGCGCCAACGCCACATCGATCTCCCCCGACCGCCCCTTTAAGCCGTGCTTGTAAGCATTGACGACCAGCTCGTTGAGTATGAGCGCGCAGGCGTTTGCACGGTCGATCTGGTCGCCGGTGGCGCCGCCGACGATGCTGATGCATCCCGACGCCTCCTCAAGCCCGACCGTGTTTTCCAGCGTGCCCAACACTTCTCGAAGGAGCGCTCCCAGGAAGAGGTCCCGATCGAGCGGACCGTCTGCAGTTTCCACCTCTGTAGGATGATGATCGGGAAGATCCCCCTACACTGCGGCGGGCGCGGCGTCCAACTCCGCGCGCAACCGCCGCTCAACCTCGCCGGGCGGAGCCGACCGCCGCGCGAGGACGCTGTATGCCGGCGGAATGAGAAGCAGCGTCACAAACGTTGCCGCCACAGCGCCATAAAGAATGACGACGCCGATCGCTTCGCGGGTCTCCGCGCCGGCGCCCGAAGACAGGATCAGCGGAACAGCGCCTGCAGCCGTCGTAAGGCCGGTCATCAGAATAGGGCGGAAGCGCGCAAGGCTCGCATTGATCAGGGCGTCGTCGAACGGTTGGCCTTCGTCGCGCAACTGATTGGCGAATTCGACGATCAAAATGCCGTTCTTCGCGGCGAGTCCGACCAGCATGATCAAACCGATCTGGGTATAGATATTGAAGGTGCCCCCCGTGAGCCACAAGCCCAGCAGGCCGCCGCCCATAACCGCCGGCACCGTGAGCATAATGATGATCGGATGGATGTAGCTCTCGAACTGCGCCGCAAGGACGAGAAACACAATCAGGATCCCGATCGCGAAGATGGACAGAATAGACCCGCTGGAGGTTCGAAAATCGAGCGATTGGCCTTTGAAGTCGATCTGCGCGTCTTCGGGCAACACGTCTCTCGCGATCCGCTCCATCTCTGCGAGCACCCCGCCAAGCGGCGCGCCGTCGACCAGCCCCGCCTCCAGCGTGATGGCGCGCATGCGGTTATAGCGGTTGAGCTCTGGGCTGTCCGCGACGGCTCTGATGTCGATCAAGCTGGCCAGAGGGACGAGGGCGCCGCTGCGCTCAGAGCGGACGTAGATATTTGACACATCGCTGGGCGCATTTTGCTCCGAACGGAGCCCCTCCAAGATGACGTCGTATTCCTCTCCCCGGTCGACATAAGTCGTCACCTGACGCGAGCCGAGCATTGTCTGGAGCGTCGCCCCGATTTCTTCGACGGTGACGCCGAGATCGGCGGCGGCGTTATAATCGACTTGAATCCGATATTGGGGCTGGGTCTCGCGGAAGTCCCAGTCGAGATCGACCAGACCGAGATTGGCCGCTTCCAAAGCGTCGACGAGCCGATCCCGCCATTCGGTCAAGACTCCATAGGTCGGGCCGGCGATGACGAATTGAACCGGCTTGTCATTGCCGCTGCTCAGCCCTTGGCGCATGACCGCGAAGGCGCGGATGCCAGGAAGATCGGACAGCCGGCCGTTGACTTCCTGGATGATCTCCGAGGCCGGGCGGCGCTCGCCCCATTCGGCGAGCGTGACGACCACGAACGCTTCATTGAACGTAGAGCTGCCGAACCCGGGCGCCCGCATCAGCAACCGCTGAAACTCGCCGCTATCGGCATAGGGCAGGAGCCGCCGCTCGATCTCGTCGATATACCGCGTCATATAATCGAACGAGGCGCCCTCGGGACCGCGCACCGCGACGAAGAACGACCCGCGATCCTCTTGCGGCGCATACTCGCTTTCGATGGTTTCCGCGATGCGCCAAGACCCTGCCGAGACGCCCGCAAGCGCAATGAGCGCGATCAGCGGAGCGCGAACCAAGCCCTTTAAAATAAGAGAATAGCCGCGCCTAAACCCCGCGAAAACGTAATCCACCGCCCGCGGCAGCCACGAGAGAACCCCGCGCCGGCCCGACTTCTCCTTCAGCAGTTTCGAGGCGAGCATCGGGGTCAGCGTAAGGGCGATGAAGCTAGAGAACCCGACCGCGGCGGCCATAGTTAGCGCGAATTCGCTAAATAGGCGGCCGACATCGCCGTCCAAGAACGTGATTGGGACGAAGACGGCGATCAGCACGAGCGTCGTCGCGATCACAGCGAAACCGACCTGGCGCGCCCCGAAATAGGCCGCGGCGATTGGAGCCTCGCCATGCTCGTCCATTCGGCGATCGATATTCTCAAGGACGACGATCGAGTCGTCGACCACCAATCCAATGGCGAGCACCAGCGCCAAGAGCGTTAGGAGGTTGATCGAGAGCCCTAAGACGTAAACGGCGATGAAGGCCGCGACGATAGAGATCGGAACCGTGATCGCGGGAATGAGCGTGTAGCGAATGTCGCCCAGGAACAAGAACATCACCAGCGTGACCAGGGCCACGGCGATGGCGAGCGTCTTATACACCTCTTGGATCGACGCCTCGATAAACACTGAACTGTCGAAGCTCTGATAAATGCCGATGCCGTCGGGAAGGGTCTCGTTAAGCTGGGCGACGAGCGCCCGCGCCGCGGCGGCGACCTCCACCGTGTTCGCCGTCGACTGTTTGATGACGCCGAGCCCCACCATCGGAATGCCGTTGCCCCGGAAAAGATTGCGATCCTCCTCGGTGCCCCGTTGGACCCGCGCCACATCGCGCAAACGGACGAGAGAGCCGTCCTCGCCCTCTGCGACGACAAGCCGCTCGAAATCCTCGGCGTTGAGGAACGTGCGATCGATGCGGACCGTGTAGATCCGCTGGTCGGATTCGAGGCTGCCCGCAGGCGACTCCAAATTGTCTCGCCTCAGCGCCGCGTCGATATCCGAAACCGAGAGGTTGCGCGCCGCCAGGGCGCGGCGGTCGAGCCAGACCCGCATAGCGTAGTTGCGCGCCCCGCCGACCCGGACCCGCGCGACGCCGTCGAGCGCCGAGAACCGATCGACGAGAAACCGTTCAGCATAATCGGACAGTTCCGGCGTCGTCAGCTGGTCGCTCGCCAAATTGAACCAAACGATGACGTCGTCGTCCGCGTCCGCCTTCTCAATTTCGGGAGGCTCGACTTCGGGCGGAAACTCATCGAGCGCGCCCGACACGCGATCTCGAATATCATTGGCGGCGGCGTCGATATCTCTCGAAATGTCGAATTCGATCGAGATCCGGGAACGCCCGTCGGCCGAGCTTGAGTCGATGAAGCGGATCCCCTCCAAGCCTGCAATGCGGTCTTCGAGGATCTGCGTCACCCGGGTCTCCACAATCGCCGCCGAGGCGCCGGGATAGCGCGTATCGATGGAAACGACGGGAGCATCGATGTCAGGGTATTCGCGCAGGGCAAGCCGTTCAAACGAGAGTAGTCCGAACACGACCAGCAAAAGCGCGACGACCGACGCGAAGACCGGCCGCTTTACGGAAAGGTCCGATAAAAGCATGCGAACTTAGGGCGCGCCGGCGGGGCCGGGGGTTTCGCCCCCCAACGCAAGCTCGCGGGCGCCGCTAAAGATGGCGGGATCGCCGATTCGAACCGGTGCGCCGTCCCGCGCCCGAATGCCGCCCTCGACGATGATCAACTCGCCCGCTTCCAGCCCGGATACGATCTCGACGAAACCGTTGGCGCGCTGACCCGTTTCGATGCCGCGCCGCCGGGCGATGAAATCGCCGCCCTCTTTGGCGACGACGAACACGAAGCTTTCAGCGCCCACGGGTTCGATCGATTCCTCCGGCGCCGCCAGCGCCGTCCGAGGCGCCGCCTCCAGCGTCACCTCCATAAAAAGGCCGGCGCGCAAGAGCCCCTCTTCGTTCGGCAGAACGGCGCGTACGGCGACGGAATGGGTCGTGGGATCGACGGCGTTGTCGACGCTCGTGACCCGGCCCTCGAAGACGCGATCTCGATAGGCGGCTGTCTCCGCCCGCACCGCGACACCGGGCGCAAGCGCCGAGAGGAACCGCGCGGGCACCGCAAACTCAAGCCGCATCCGCCGATCGTCGATCAATGTCGCCACGACGTCGCCAGGCTGTACATAGGCTCCTTCGCTCACCTGGCGGAACCCGAGAACGCCGGCGAAAGGCGCCACCAGATAGCGATCGTTTTGCTGAACGCGGAGGCTCGCCAATTCGGCGCGGGCCACATCGACATTCCGCTCCGCCTCTTCGAACTGCGCGCCCGAGACGCCGCCATCCGCCACAAGCGGCCTCAACCGCTCGACGAAGCTTTGGGCCTCGCGCAGCCGGGCCTCCGCGGCCTCGACATTCGCCCGCTGTTCGGCTTGGGCGAGGGCGAGCAAGGTTTTGCCTTCCTCAACCCGGTCGCCATCGTCAAAGTAGATCGCGGTGACCCGGTCGGCGGCGTTGACCGTCAGCTCAACCCGTTCGTTCGGTTGTAACGTGCCGAGCGCTTCGATGTTTGTCGTGAAGTCCGCCTCGTGGGCGGGCTCGACGATCACGGCCGGCGGTTGCCGGTTCTGCGCGGAAGCGTCGGGGGCCGCGATAAGAGAAGCTAGCAGGGCAAGCGCCGCGGCATGCAAGACGCTCGCCTCCAGGGCGTCGCTGGCACCCTCGCGAAAATACGTAAAAAATCCGATCATAAGCGTACAAGTAGGGGGCGCGGGGAGCAGATCCAGCCCGCCCGGCGGGGCCGCCGATCACATGGCAGGGATCGACAGCGCCGGCGACGGCCAAGGCCGGATCCTAACCCCGTTGGGCTGTTCGCCGAGAACCGGGCCGGCTACTATAATCGCCGCGAGCGGCTTGCGAGCCTTTGAGGTCCCGAACACGATGGCGCGATCGGTGTGAACGAAGCTGCGCTTGCCCTGTCCTGGCATTCGTTGACGCCCGATGCGGCCGCATCCGCGCTTTCCGTCGCTCCAGAAACGGGACTCAGCGAGGCGGAGGTCGCCCAGCGTCGAGCCGACACCGAAGGCGCCGAAATCGGCGAGGCCGGCGGCGGTTGGCTACGCCTGTTGCTGCGGCAGTTCGCAAGCGCCCTCGTCTTGATTCTCGCGGCCGCCGCGGCTTTGTCCTTCGCCCTTGGCGACCGCTTCGATGCGATTGCAATCCTTGCGATCATTCTGATCAACGCCGCGCTGGGATTTATTCAGGAATGGCGGGCGGAGACCGCGATCAAGGCCCTGCGCCGCATGATGGCGCCCAGCTGCCGCGTGCTGAGAGGCGGCCAAAGCCGCGTGATCGACGCCTCGGAACTCGTCCGCGGCGATGTCGTGCTCTTGGAGGCGGGGGATCAGGTTCCGGCCGACCTTCGATGGCTCGAAGCGGTCGATGTCCGGACCGATGAATCCGTCCTTACGGGCGAAGCCGCCAGCGTCGCCAAGAGCGAGGCGCCCGCCCCACCAGAGGCGGCGCTCCATGCGCGAAGCTCAATGGCGTGGACGGGATCGATCCTGACGGCCGGCCGGGGCCGCGGCGTCGTGGTCGCGACCGGGGCGGAGACGGAATTCGGGCGCATCGCCGAGCTCGCCAGCGGCGCCGACACGGATCAAACGCCACTACAGCGGAAGATGTCGGCCTTCGCGGCCCAGCTTGGCGCAGGCGCCATTGCGGCGGCGGCCCTGGCGGGCGGGATCGGATGGGCGTCCGGCTGGTCGTTGATCGACGCGCTGATGACGGGGGTCTCGATCGCCGTCGCCATGGTGCCCGAAGGCTTGCCGGCCGCCGTCACGGTGACGCTCGCGCTCGGAGCCGGGGCGATGGCGCGGCGGCAGGCCCTGCTCCGGCGGTTGCAGGCCGCCGAGACCTTGGGCGCCTCCACCGTGATTTGTACGGACAAAACAGGCACGCTGACGCAAAATGAAATGACCGCCGTGGAGTTCTGGACCCCCGGCCTGGCGACGGCCATCGATGCGGAAGCGGACCCGCAGCAGGTTGACGACGCCGGCGCCGGGCTCGCCGCCCCCGGCCCCTTGCATGCGCTGCTCGAGACGGCCGCGACCTGCAACAATGCGAGCCTTGATCCGGACGGCAAGCGAAGCGGCGAGCCGACGGAGATTGCGCTCCTGGCGGGCGCCGAGCGGTTTGGAATCGGAGCCGTGGGCGCCCGGCTTTTCGAGGCGCCGTTCAGCTCGGACCGAAAGCGCATGAGCGTCCTGGTCGAGAAAGATGGAATGCGAACGGTCCACGCCAAAGGCGCGCTCTTGCGAATCCTGCCGCTCTGCACGCAGACCCTTACGGGCGAGGGCCCGCGGGCGATGGAGCCCGACGATAAAACGGCGATCCACGCAGCGCATGCACGGCTCGCCAGTGCGGGACTGCGGGTTATCGCGCTCGCAACCCGTGTGATTGAAGCCGATACGCCATTAAGCGCGGACGGTCTGGAAACCGACCTGGCATTCATCGGTCTGATCGGCTTGATGGACCCGCCGCGGGCGGAGAGCGCGGGCGCCGTCGCCGCCGCCCGGTCGGCGGGGATCAAGGTGATCATGATCACCGGCGACGCCGCAGAAACCGCATCGGCCATCGCCGAGCGGATAGGCTTTCCGAAGGTCGAACCGGTCGAGGGCTCGGATCTCGCCGACATGCCCGACTCGCGCCTCTCCCAGAAACTGGTCGATGGCGCCGTGTTCGCGCGGGCGACGCCGGAGGATAAAATCCGGATCATCGCCTTGCTCCAGGCCCGCGGCGAGATCGTCGCCATGACGGGAGACGGCGTCAATGACGCGCCCGCACTCAAAAAGGCCGACATCGGCGTCGCGATGGGCATGCGGGGAACCGATGCGGCGCGAGGCGCGGCGGACATGGTGCTGGCCGACGACAACTTCGCGACCATCGTGAACGCAATCGAAGAGGGTCGGCGCCAGCGCGACAATATCCGCAAGTTCATCCGCTACCTGCTCGCCTCGAATCTCGGCGAGCTGATGGCGATCATGGCGAACTTGATCATCGGCGGCCCGTTGATCTTGCTGCCCCTGCAGATCCTTTGGATGAACCTCATGACAGACGGGCCGACCGCTTTGGCGCTGGGCGCGGAGCCGGCCGAGCGCGATACGATGCAGCGGCGCCCGGAACCGGCGAACGCTCCCTTGTTGAACGCCTCGGCGATGGTTCACGTCATCGGCGTCGCCGCCTTGATGGCCGCGGCGGCCGTTGCGCTGTTCGATTGGCGTTTGGAGGCGTCTCAGGATGAAGCGGCGGCGCGGACATTGGCGCTGACGGCGATCATCGCGATGCAGAAGGCGAACGTCTTTTCCTATCGCTTCTTGGCGAGGCCGGTTTGGGCGGCCAAGCCCTGGTCGAACCCATGGCTTGTTTTGGCCGTCGCCGGGACGCTGGCGGTGCAGGTGGCCGCGGTGTACGCCCCGCCGCTGCAGGCCGTTCTGCATACGACGGCGCTCTCGTCGCAAGACTGGCTGCTGATCGCCGCCGCTTCAGTCTTGGTGCTCACGCTCTCTGAAACGATTAAAACGGTCTTGCGACGCGCCGTGCGGCTCGGCGATTGATCGGTGTCAAAGCGGGGAGGGCCGCCGAGTTCTTATTTTTTGCTAGGTTTCTGGAGACGAGACGTGACGTATCGAACGATATTCGCACCGATCATGCGAGACGCGACGGCCGAGACGGTCGCGCGGGGCGCGATGGCGCTGGCGCGGTTGTGCAACGCCCACGTGATGGGAGTCCACCTCCGGCAGAAGCATGCCTATTATCCGCCGGTCGCCTACTATCCGATGGATGCATCGGTGATGGCGCTGACCGCCGAAAAACACACCGAAGCGGCGAGCCAGTTCGCCCGCGCCATGCGGGACGTTTTCGAGCGGATCTGCGATGAAGAAGGCGCGCACCTCACCCCGCTCAGCGAAGCGTTGAAACAAAACGGCGTCACCGCCTCCTGGGGCGACACATACGGCGTGTTGCCAAGGGACCTCGGGCGGTATGCCCGGATCGCCGATGTCTCCGTCTTCCAGACCCCGGGCGACAGCATCGACCCACTCGAGACCGATCTTTTCGAGAGCCTCCTGCTGGACTCGGGGCGACCAGTTTTACTTCTGCCGCCCTCCGGCCTCAACGGGGGGCCGAGCCGGGCGCTAGTCGCTTGGGATGGAAGCCAGCAATCCGCGCGCGCCGTCACCGCCGCGCTGCCGCTTTTGGACACCGTTCACGATGTCCGCGTGGTCACGCTGGGCGAGCCAGATATCGGCGCGCCCAACGCGGAGGCCGCTGCGGGTTTCCTAAGGCGACACGGCGTCCTCGCACGCGGCGAAACGCTGGAAGACGGCGGCCAGGTCGCCGATCGTCTCATGGCGATGGCGGACGAAAACGACGCCGAACTGATCGTGCTCGGCGGCTATTCCCACAGCCGCGTGCACGAGGCGCTCCTCGGCGGCGTCACCCGGCATATGGTGCGTTATTGCAAACGCCCGATGCTGATGACCCATTAACGGACCTGGCGGGGCCGCGCCGATGACCGATATCGCCCGGTCGGCGGTCGCCGACGCGCCGCTGATCCGCGCCGAGGCTCTCACCAAAGTCTACGATACGGGCGAGGTTAAAGTGCACGCCCTGCGCGGCGTCGACCTCGACGTGGCGGCGGGGGAACTGATCGTCCTCCTCGGCCCCTCGGGCAGCGGCAAGTCGACTCTGCTCAACATTCTTGGCGGCCTCGACCATCCCACCGAGGGCCATGTTTGGTTTCGCGGCGACGACCTGGCGGCGTTTTCGGACGCGCGCCTCACGCGGTATCGACGTCGGCACGTGGGGTTCGTCTTTCAATTCTACAATCTCGTGCCGAGCCTTACCGCGCGTGAGAACGTCGCGCTCGTCACCGAGATCGCCAAGGATCCTCTCTCTTCGGAAGAGGCGCTCGCCATGGTGGGCCTCGGCGAGCGGATGGATCACTTTCCGGCGGAACTCTCTGGCGGCGAGCAGCAGCGCGTGGCCGTCGCCCGAGCCATAGCCAAGCGGCCGGAGATCTTGTTTTGCGACGAGCCCACCGGCGCGCTCGACTCCAAGACGGGCGTGCGCGTCTTGGAGGCCCTGGTCGACGTCAACACCCGCCTCGGGGCAACGACCTTGATCATAACCCACAATGTCGGCATCGCCGATATCGCCGACCGGGTGATCCGCTTCTCGGACGGGCGCATTTCAGAAATCGAGACCATTGGTCGACGCCGCGCGCCCTCGGAGATCGCATGGTGAGCTGGCTCTCCGCCATCGACCGGAAGCTATTGCGCGACCTCTCGCACCTGCGCGGTCAGGCCTTCGCGATCGCGATCATCGTCGCGTGCGGGGTTGGTATTCTCGTGATGGCGCTTGGCGCGCTCAACTCCTTGCAGCTGAGCCAGTCGACCTACTACGACCGCTACCGGTTCGCCGATGTGTTCACCACGGTAAAGCGGGCGCCGGAGCGGCTGATCCACCAAATCCTTGAGATAGAAGGGGTTCGCGAGGCCGAAACCCGCATTGTCGAATATGTCACCTTGGACATTACGGGCTTCGACGATCCCGCCAACGCCGTCTTGGTCTCCCTGCCCGAACTCGGCGAGCCGCGCCTTAACCGCGTGCTCCTCTATGAGGGGCGCTGGCCAGACCCGCGCCGTCCGGACGAAGTGGTCGCGTCGAAGGCGTTTCTCGACGCCCATGGCTTTCGTATCGGCGACACAGTGGGCGCGACGATCAATGGCCGGGCGCGGCGGCTGGACGTGGTCGGCGTGGGCGACAGCCCGGAATACATCTATACTCTCGGGCCCGGCGCCTTGGTGCCCGACGATCAACGGTTCGGCGTTTTCTGGATGGGACGGAAGGCGCTGGAGGCCGCGTTCGATCTCGAGGGCGCCTTCAGCGATGTGAGCGTGACCCTCTCGCCATCGGCGTCGGCGGACGGGGTGATCGATGCGCTCGACGACCTGCTCGACCCTTATGGCGGCGTTGGCGCCTACGACCGGTCCGACCAGCTCTCCCATGCGTTCATAAACAGCGAGATGCAGCAATTGAAGACTATGGCTCGGATTATCCCGCCGGTCTTTCTGGTCGTCTCTGCGATGCTGCTCAACGCGATCCTCACACGGCTCATCCTTACCGAACGTCAACAGATCGGGCTTCTCAAGGCGTTCGGCTATTCGAACGGCGAGATCGCCTGGCATTATGTGAAACTGGCGCTGGCGATCACGGCGCTCGGCATTCTCGCCGGCTTCGCCCTCGGCGCCGGCCTCGCCCGCTTGGTGACGAACCTTTACGCGGACAGCTTCCGTTTCCCGGTGCTGATCTACCGCCTGTCGCCCTCGGCCTTCGTCTTCGCCTCAGGCGCCGCCGCCATCGCCGCGATCGGCGGCGCTCTGAGCGCGGCCACGGGCGCGGCCCGATTGGCCCCGGCCGAAGCCATGTCGCCGGCGCCGCCAGCGGTCTATCGCCGGGGCGTCCTGCAAAAGCTGAGCGCGCGGTTCGGCCTCGACGAACCCACGCGAATGATCTTCCGCCACATCTTCAGATGGCCGGGCCGGGCGGCGACCACCGTTTTCGGCGTCGCGGCGGCCCAAGCGCTCCTCGTCGGCACGCTCTTCGCCTTCGACTCGACCGATGCGCTGCTCGATCAATACTTCAACCGCACGGACCCGTACGACGCCTCAATACGTTTCGTCGAGCCCCAGAACCGATCGGCGATTGAGGAGATCGCGCGCCTGCCAGGCGTCCTCGCCGTCGAGCCGAACCGCGACGTCGTCGCACGTATGATAAACGGACCGGTCGAAGAACGCGCCTACGTGCTTGGCCTTGAACCAAGCGGCCGGCTGAAGCAGCTGCTCGATGGCTCCGACCGCCCGATGCCGCCGCCTGAAGAAGGGATCGCGCTCTCCTCCCAGCTCGCCAGTATGCTGGAGATCGGGCTTGGCGAACGGCTCACATTGGAAGTGCTTGAAGGCCGCCGTCCCATCGCGGATCTGCCCGTCACGGCCATCGTTGACGAGTATATCGCCTCGCCCGCTTATCTGAGCCGCGAAGCTGCAAACCGACTTCTTATGGAGACCGACGTCGCAAGCGGAGCCTATGTCAAGCTGGATGCGCTCGCGGAGGCGGCGTTCGCCGCCGCAGTGGAAGATCTTCCCCAGATCTCGAGCGTCGCGCTCACGAGCGCTGCGGTCGGATCCTTCGAAGAGACGATCGAAGAGACGATCAGTGTCATGATGACGATTTACGCGATCATCGGCGCCGCGATCGCCGGGGGGGTCGTCTACAACGCAGCCCGGATAGCGCTCACAGAACGGGGACGAGAACTCGCCAGCTTGCGCGTGCTCGGCTTCACGCGCGCCGAGGCATCCTACATTTTACTTGGCGAGCTCGGCCTCCTGGTGCTCGCCGCGCTGCCGATCGGGGCGCTTCTCGGCTGGATCCTCGCTTGGAGCGTTGCGAGGGGAATGTCCTCGGAGCTCTTTCGTATTCCGCTGATCGTGGAACCGTCGACCCATGGCGCGGCCATTCTGATCGTCATGGCCGGCGCCGCGATTTCGGCGTTTCTGGTGCGACGGCGGATTGACGAGCTGGATATGATCGCAGTCCTGAAAACAAGGGAATAAGCCCATGCGCGCGACGCGAAATCGGATCATTTTTTGGAGCGGGCTCGGCGCGCTTCTCGCCCTGGCGCTCGCCTATGCGTTCTGGCCGCGCGCGGTGCCGGTGGATCTCGCCGAGATATCGCATGGGCCCATGCTGGTGACCATCTCCGAAGAGGGCGAGACGCGGGTGAAGGACGTCCATGTCGTGCTTGCGCCCGTCTCTGGAACCATGCGGCGCGTCGAGGTCGAGCCTGGCGACGCCGTTGTGGCCGGCGAGACGGTGCTCGCATCGATCGAACCAGGCGTCTCTCCAATTATCGATACGCGCACCGAGGCCCAGCTATCGGCCGCCGTCGAGGCGGCCGAAGCCGGCGTCGCCGAGGCCGAATCCGAAGTGGCTCGGGCCGATGCGGACCTTGTCTTCGCAGAGGCCGAGCTGGCGCGCGCCCGGCCGCTCGCCGCATCCGGCACCATGGCGCGCCAGCGGTTCGAACAGATCGAGGCGGCGGCGGAAAGCGCCCGCGCTGTCAAACGCGCAGCCGATTCCAGCCTGCGCGCCCGGCGGTTTGAGTTGACCGCCGCTGAGGCGGCCCTGATGCCCGCGTCGAGCGCCGCGGCGGGCTGCGAGTGTTTCGACGTCGTCGCCGATTTGGACGGCGTTGTCCTCCGGGTCGCGCGCGAGAGCGGAGGGCCGGTCGCACAGGGAGAGACCCTGATCGAAATCGGCGATCAGAACTCCCTCGAACTCGTCGTGGATCTCCTTTCGGAGGACGCGGTCGCGGTCTCCCCTGGCGACGAGGTGATCATCTCTGGTTGGGGCGGGGCGCCGCTTGCGGGCCGTGTGCGCGTCGTCGAACCCTTCGCCTTCACCAAGGTCTCGGCCCTTGGCATCGAAGAACAGCGGGTGAATGTGGTGATCGATTTCGCAGACCTCACCGCTGCGGCCGGCCGCCTTGGCCATGGTTATCGGGCGGATGTGGACGTCGTCGTCTGGCGCTCCGACGACACGTTGCGGGCGCCCATGACAGCGGTGTTCCGAGATGGAGGCTCCTGGGCCACCTATGTCGAGAGCGGCGGCCGCGCGCGCCTGCGCCGCTTGGAGCTCGGCCGGCTGAATGGAACCGAAGCCGAGGTGCTTGCGGGCGTCGAGGCCGGCGACCGCGTCGTCGAGTACCCCTCCGACCGAATCGCCGACGGTTCGCCGATCACACGGCGCGATCCGGCCTAAAGCGTCGGTCTTTCATTACACGCCAGACTGTCGCTTTAGGTCCTTATTTTGGCGCAAGTATCCGTTCGCAAACGCTCCCGTTTGCTCCGAACTTGCTTTAGGACAGACAGGTCTCCTGGGTTTCCTGGGCGATCACCGATTCTTCGTCCGTGGGGATCACCAGAACATCGACGTCCGATTTTTTCGAGGCGATCCGAAACTTGCTCCGCGCGTTCGCTGCCTCGTCTAGCTGGACGCCCGCCCAATGGCACCGCAAGGCGATGCGGCGACGGACCTCCGCCGAGTTCTCGCCAACGCCGGCGGTGAAGACCAAGACGTCGAGCCCGCCGATCGCCGCCATGAGCGAGCCAATGTCTCGCGCAGCGCGATAGGCGAAGAGTTCGAGCGCCAGATCCGCCGCTGGGACTTCGCTCGTCACGAGTTCCTGCACGTCGGAAGCCACACCGGAGACGCCCAGAAGGCCCGAGTGCTTGTAAAGCAGCGCTTCGACCTCTTCGAGCGTCATCCCTCGACCTTTCACGAAGTGCAGCAGAACACCCGGATCGAGGTCGCCGCACCGGGTTCCCATCGGCAGACCGTCGAGGGCCGTGAACCCCATGGTGGTCGCTTGGCTCTGGCGGTTTCGCAGCGCACACAGACTGGCCCCGGAGCCGAGATGGGCGACAATCACCCGCCCATTCGCGGCCGGTCCGATCAGGTCGGATAGGCGGCCCGCGATGTATTTGTAGGAGAGGCCATGGAACCCGTAGCGGAGGACACCATCCTCGCTCAGCGCTTTGGGTAATGCGTAAAGTTGCGCAAGGTCTGGCATCTTTCGGTGAAAAGCGGTGTCGAACGAGGCGGACTGCG